>CAMDEB010000158.1 GCA_945893085.1 Rhodoplanes serenus
GGCCTGAGCGAGGCCGCTCCCGAAACCATCCGCCGCGCCCACAAGGTGCATCCGATCGCCGCGGTGCAGAACGAATACTCGCTGCTGTTCCGCGAGGAAGGCGAGGAGACGCTCAAGACCACGCGTCCGCTCGGCATCTCCTTCGTGCCCTACGCGCCGCTCGGACGCGGCATGATGACCGGCCAAATTGCCGATCCGACCACGCTGGACGACAAGGATTCCCGCAAGCGCCATCCGCGTTACGCCAAGGACAACCTGGCGCACAATCGCGACCTGGCGGAGCGCGTCGAAGCATTTGCAAAGCGCAAGGGCTGCACGCCGGCGCAGCTTGCGCTCGCCTGGATGCTGGCGCAGGGGCCGGACCTCATTCCGATCCCCGGTACCAAGCGCAAGCAGCGCCTGCTGGAGAACCTCGGCGCGCTCAACGTCAAGCTGACCTCTGCCGAGGTCGCGGAAATCTCGCAGGCGCTGCCGCCCGGCGCCGCCGCCGGCACGCGCTATCCGGAAGCACAGATGGCGAGCCTCTATATCTAGGCCGGCATATCTAGGCAGATACTTGGCGCGCGATTGACTCGTTTCGCGGCGGCTCGCTAGCATCGTCCGATGACAAACACAGACACCACCGCCCGTCCGCGCGCCCGCACGGTCGCCGCGCCGCAAATCCGCGAGCACAGGATTCCCGCCAAGAACAGCAAGCCCTACATCGCGGTCGAAGGGCCGGACGGGTGCCTGTGGTTCTGCGAGAGCGGCGCCTCGAAGATCGGCCGGCTTGATCCGAAGAGCTACGCCTTCACCGAATTCGACATCCCGACTCCCAACGCGACACCGATCGGCATCGTCGTCGGCCCCGACAACTGTCTGTGGTTCGCCGAGAAGGGCGCCCACCAGATCGGCCGGGTGACGCTACGCGGCGAATTCACGGAATTTCCGCTGCCGACGCGATACGCCGGTCCCGACGCGATGCAGCTCGGCCCGGACGGCAACGTCTGGTTCTCGGAAACCGAAGTCAGCCAGATCGGCCGCATCACGCCGGACGGCAAGGTCACCGAGTTCAAGGATGGCATCACGCCGGGCAGCAAGCCGCTCTCGATCGTGGTGCGCGACGGCGCGCTATGGTTTAGCGAGGCGGCCGGCAGCCGCGTCGGCCGCATCACCGTCGACGGCAAGGTGACCGAGTTTCCGATCCCGAGCCACGACAGCCAGCCGCGCGCGATGGTGACCCATCCGGACGGCAGCATCTGGTTCGTCGAGACTTCGACCAACGCGCTCGGCCGGATCGACCGCGAGGGCCGGATCACCGAGCATCCGGTGCCGACGCCGAACGCGTCGCTGCGCGGCGTCACGGTCGGCGCCGACGGCGACCTTTGGTACACCGCCAACTTCGCCAACAAGATTGGCCGTATGGCGCCGGACGGCACCGTGCTCGGCGAATACGATATTCCAACGCCGGGCAGCGGCGCGCGCTGCATCGCGCCGATGTCGGACGGCAGGCTATTCTTCACGCAATGGGACGCCGGACTGATCGGCGAGGTCATTCCGCGCTAACATAAAGAATATCTCGGGAGGGCAACGTGGCGGTCGAACGGATTGATTATCAGGCGGGCAGCGTCACCGGCAAAGGCGCGCTGGTCTGGAACGAGAAGATCAGCGGCAAGCGACCGCTGCTGCTGGTGATGCCGAACTGGCTCGGCGTCACCGAGCCCGCGATCAAGCGCGCCGCCAGGATGGCCGGTGACAAATACATCGCCTTCGTCGGCTGCATGTATGGCGGGGGCAAGACCTGTGAAGGCCCGCCGACCTCGCAGGAGTGGATGATGGCGGTGCGGCAGGACCGCGTCGAGGGACGCAAGCGCGTCAACGCGGCCCTCGCCACCTTGGTGGCCGAGGCCAACAAGCGCGGCATCGGCGACAGCTCGAAAAAAGCCGCGGTCGGCTTCTGCTTCGGCGGCGGCAACGTGCTCGAGCTCGCCCGCAGCGGCGCCGACGTCAACGCGGTGATCTGCCTGCACGGCGATCTCGCCACCCCCAACCCGGCGAAGCCGGGCGACATCAAGGCCGCGGTGTTCGTGCTGCACGGCTCGAAGGATCCAGTCGCGCCGAAGGCCGATCGCGACGCGCTCGAAGCCGAATTGGACGGCGCCGGCGCCAGTTGGCAGATGCTCGACTTCGGCGGGCGGCTGCATTCCTTCGCCGAAGAAGAGACGATGATGAAGGGCGTCGCCGAATACCACGCCGGCGCCGCGCACCAGACCTATCGGATGCTCGACAACTTCATCGAGGACGCGTTCAACAAGAAGCTCTGAGGAAACACACGGGGTCATTCCGGGGCGCGCCGGAGGCGCGAGCCCGGAATCCAGAATTCCGAGATAAAAATGGATTCCGGATCGCCGCTTCGCGGCGTCCGGAATGACGAGAGAGAAATAAAGGGAGGATCACCATGCGCACGCTCGTTCGCGTTGCTCTCAGTCTCGCCGCGTGCGTCTGGGCCGTTTCCGCCCAGGCGCAGAGCTATCCCACCAAGCCGATCCGAATGGTGGTTTCGATCGCAGCCGGCAGCGTCACCGACGTGATCATGCGTGCGGCCGCGGCGGAATTGCAGACGCGGCTCGGCCAGCCGCTGGTGATCGAGAACATCGGCGGCGCCGCCGGCATCCTCGGCGGCAGGGCCTGCGGACAGGCGCCGGGCGACGGCTACACGATCTGCATCATCTACCATTCGACGATGTCGTTTAATCCGCTGCTGTTTAGCAACCTGCCCTACAACGCTGACGATCTCGTGCCGGTGGCGCGGTTGTTCTTTCTGGTCGAAGGGCTGTTCGTCTCCTCGGCGCTCAATGTGAATTCGGTGGCCGACCTCAAGACGCTGGCGCAGTCCAAGCCGACCGGCCTCAACTACGCGACGCTCGGCGAAGGCTCGTATCCGGACCTGTTCATGAAATGGATGAACAACCAGTGGGGCACCAAGATCGTCGGCATTCCCTATCGCGGCGGCGGGCCGGCGGCGCAGGCGGTGGCGGCGAATGACGTTCAGGTGACGCGCTTTGGCGTCGGCAATTTCGTCGGCGTCATCCAGGCCGGCAAGGTCAAGGCGCTGGCGGTCAGTTCGGCGAAGCGCTCGCCGGTGCTGCCGGACGTGCCGACCTTCGCCGAGGTGGGCTGGGGCGACTACCCGGGCCAGGGCTGGTGGGGTCTCGCGGCGCCGAAGGGCACGCCGCCGGCGGCGGTCGCGCGCCTCTCCGCCGAATTCCAGAAGCTGTTCAGCGATCCGAAGTTCGTCCAGTTCCTCGACAAGCAGGCGGTGGTGGCGGCGCCGACCACGCCTGAGGGCTTCGTGGCGTTCCTGCAAGAGGACCGCAAGTCGGCGGAGACGCTGATCAGGATCGCCAACACCAAGAAGACCGAGTTCAAGGAGTAGCGACCGCCCGCTACAGGCTGCCGGCAATGCCGGCGCGGCGCACGATGTCGCCCCAGCGCGCGATCTCGCGCTGGACGAAGGCGTGCAACTCCTCCGGCGTGCCCGTGACCTTCGGCCCGACGCCGCGGCGGGTGAGCTCCTGCTTCACGGCGGGATCGCTGAAGATCGCCTTCACCTCGCGGTTCAAGAGCGTGACCACCTCCGGCGGCGTCCGGCCCGGCGCGGTCAGCATGTGCCACGACGAGGACTCGAAGCCGGGCACACCCGCCTCCGCGACCGTCGGCACATCGGGCGCCGCCTCCACGCGCTCGGCGGTCGAGACGCCCAGCGCCCGCACCGTGCCCTGCTGGATCAGCGGCAGCAGCGACGTCGCATCGCCGAACAGCACCTGGATGTTGCCGGCGAGCAGGTCGGTCGTTGCCTGCGGCGTGCCGCGATAGGGCACATGGGTCATGCGCGTGCCGGTGAGGTTCAGCAGCAGTTCGGTGCTCAGGTGATGCATCGAGCCGAGCCCGCCGGAGCCGTAGTTCAGGCTTCCCGGCTTCTCCTTGGCGAGTGCGATCAGTTCGCCGACCGATTTCACCGGCATCGACGGGCTGACGACGAGGAAGAACGGCGAGGCCGACAAGAGCGCCACCGGCACCAGATCCTTGAGCGGCTCATAGGGCAGTTGTTTGTAGGTGGAGACGTTGATCGCCATGGTCGAACTGGTGGCGTGCATCAGCGTGTAGCCGTCGTGCGGCGCGCGGACCGCAGTCATGGCGGCGACGATGGTGCCGGCGCCGGGCCGGTTCTCGATGACAAAGGGCCTGCCGAGCTTGGCCTCGAGCTTTTGCGCCACCAGACGCGCCAGCAGGTCGGTGCCGCCGCCCGGCGCGAACGGAACCTCAATCACCACCGAGCGCGAGGGATAGGCCTGAGATCGCGCCGGCAGCGAGCCAAGGGCCGCCAGCGCGACGCAAACCGGAATCCAGGCCAGCCTTTTCATGGTCTCTCCCCCGTTATCCCGCACTCTATGTCGCGTCCCCTCGCAAATTAAGGTCGCGAGTGCCATTTTCTACCCTTGATTCTCAAGGATAGACCTCGTCTTGGCCGACCCCGCAAAGCGCGCACCATTTGAACCCGCAGACCTTCCGCCGCCGGCGCCGGGGGGGATAGCGGCGCGCGCGCTGGCGGCCAGGGGCGCCCAGGCCGGTTATCTCGACGCGCTCAACCCCGAGCAGCGGCTCGCCGTGGAGACGCTGGACGGTCCGGTGCTGGTGCTGGCCGGCGCCGGGACCGGCAAGACCCGCGTGCTCACGACCCGCATCGCACACATTCTCAGCCTTGCCCGGGCCCGCCCATCGGAGATCCTGGCGGTCACCTTCACCAACAAGGCGGCGCGCGAGATGCGCCACCGGGTCGGCGAGATGGTCGGCCAGGTGGTCGAGGGCATGCCCTGGCTCGGCACCTTCCACGCCATCGGCGTGAAAATCCTGCGCCGGCACGCCGAGCTGGTCGGGCTGAAACCCGACTTCACCATCCTCGACGCCGACGACCAGATCCGGCTGCTGCGGCAATTGCTGGAGGCCGAGGGCATCGACGAGAAGCGCTGGCCGGCGCGGGTGCTGGCGGGCCTGATCGATCACTGGAAGAACCGCGGGCTGACGCCCGACCTGGTGCCGGCGGGCGAGGCCGCGAGCTTCGCCAACGGGCGCGGCAAGAAGCTCTACCAGGCGTTCCAGGAGCGGCTGAAGGTGCTCAACGCCGCCGACTTCGGCGACCTGCTGCTGGAGTGCATCCGGCTGTTCCGCGAGAACCCGGAGGTGCTGGGGCAGTACCAGCGGCGGTTCAAGTTCATCCTGGTGGATGAGTATCAGGACACCAACGTCGCGCAGTATCTGTGGCTAAGGTTGCTGGCGCAGCGGCCGAGCGCGACTTCCTCCCCGTCATTGCCGGGCTTGACCCGGCAATCCATCGCTTCGCAAGAAGATGGATCACCGGGTCACGCGCCTACGGCGCGGCCCGGTGATGACAGCGAGAATGCAACACCCCCCAAAAACATCTGCTGCGTCGGCGACGACGACCAGTCGATCTACGGCTGGCGCGGCGCCGAGGTCGTCAACATCCTGCGTTTCGATCACGATTTTCCGGGCGCGAAAGTCATCCGGCTCGAACGCAACTATCGCAGCACCGGCCACATCCTGGCCGCCGCCTCGCACCTGATCGCGCACAACGAAGGCCGGCTCGGCAAGACGCTGCGCACCGAGGACATCCCGGGCAACAAGGTCGCGGTCACCGGCGCGTGGGATTCCGAGGAAGAGGCGCGCTCGATCGGCGAGGAGATCGAGCAGCTGCAGCGCGAGCACCACAAGCTGGACGAGATCGCGATCCTGGTGCGGGCCTCGTTCCAGATGCGCGAATTCGAGGACCGGTTCGTGACGCTCGGCCTGCCCTACCGCGTGATCGGCGGTCCGCGGTTCTACGAGCGCGCCGAAATCCGCGACGCATTGGCTTATCTCCGCGTCATCAACTCCCCGTCCGACGATCTCGCCTTCGAGCGCATCGTCAATGTGCCCAAGCGCGGCCTGGGCGACGCCACCGTGCAGCTGCTGCACGACTACGCCCGCAAGCGGAAGGTGCCGCTGACCGAGGCCGCGCGCGCGATCGTCGCAACCGACGATCTGAAACCCAAGCCGCGCGGCAGCCTGCGCACCGTGATCGAGAACTTCGACCGCTGGCGCATCCAGCGGGACTCGCTGCCGCACACCGAGCTGGCCGAGATCGTGCTCGACGAGAGTGGCTACACCGAGATGTGGCAGAAGGACCGCAGCGCCGACGCCGCCGGCCGGCTGGAGAACCTGAAGGAGCTGGTTCGCTCCATGGAGGAGTTCGAGAACCTCGCCGGCTTCCTCGAACACATCTCGCTGGTGATGGACGTCGACCGCAGCGAGGGCAACGACGCGGTCAACGTGATGACGCTGCACTCCGCCAAGGGGCTCGAGTTCGAGACCGTGTTCCTGCCCGGCTGGGAGGAAGGCCTGCTGCCGCACCAGCGTGCGCTCGACGAGCAGGGCAAGGCCGGCCTCGAAGAGGAGCGCAGGCTGGCGCACGTCGGCCTCACCCGCGCGCGCAAGCGCGCGAAGATCTACTTCGCCACCAACCGCCGCACCCACGGCATGTGGCAGACCAACATCCCCTCGCGCTTCCTCGACGAACTGCCGGCGGCGAGCGTCGAGGTGACCGAGTCCAAGGGCGGCTTCGGCTTCCAGCGGCAGGACGCCTCGCGCTTCGACCAGATGACGGCGTTCGGCTCGAACTATTCGACGCCCGGCTGGCAGCGCGCGCAGGCCAACAAGGGCCGCACCGGATTTTCCGAAACCGGCGCGCCGCGCTACGGCCAAGCCGGTGTCGGCGCCGGCGACGACTCGCTGGACTATGCGCAGGAGACCTATGACGCCGACGACGCCGGCGCTTCACCGGCGCGCCCGAAGGCCGCGCCGCGCAAGCCTGCGCGCCGCGCGCCGCTCACCATCGAAGGCGAATTGATCGCGAAATCGACCGGCACGGTGTCGAGCTTCAACGTCGGCGACCGGGTGTTCCACCTGAAGTTCGGCAACGGCAACGTGATGGTGGTCGACGGCAACAAGCTGACGATCGCGTTCGATAGGGCGGGGGAAAAGCGGGTGGTGGATAGTTTTGTGGAGAGGGTGTGAGCCCTCATGCGGAGGAGCACGCAAAGCGGGCGTCTCGAAGGATGGGGCGGCCGTAAACCTGGGGACTCACGTGCTGCGCGATAGCCGTGAATCATCCGCCGGCTCCGTCAGGATGGTTTCGAGGAAGTGTCCATACGCGGCTCGCACCACAAGTTCGTGCACGGGCAGTTGCGCCGGATGGCGATCGTGCCCCATCCGAAATCGGATTTGCCGGCGGGTACGGTACGCGCCATCTACAAGCAGGCCGGATGGAAGAAGGATTGAAGGCATGGCCCACTACATCGCCCTAATCCACAAGCAGGCGGACAGCAGCTACGGCGTGTCGTTCCCCGACGTGCCGGGCATCACGACAGCCGGTGACAGTATCGACGAAGCAATGCGCAAGGCGGGCGAAGTGTTAGAGTTTGCCGCTGAGGACTGGTCCCACCACACCGGGCGCGCCTTTCCGCAGCCGCGGACGATTGATGATTTGCGCGGCGATCTGGAATTTCAGGAGTCGGCCGCAGACGCCGTCATCGCAGCTGTGCCATTCCGTGCGAAGGCTGAAGCGGCGGAGTGACCGTGCGTGGTCGCTGGGTTCGCTTGAACTTCCGGCTACGTCGACGTCGATAAGTTCATCATCGCCTTCGAGACGGTGAAAAACCGCCCCGGTCCCACCCCTCCTACTTCGCCTCAATCCTCCGCACATCGCTCACCGCAAACGCCGCCTCATAATACGCGAAATGCGACACCGGCTCGGGCGAGCGCGCGCGGAAAATCGCCGTGATGCGCTTCGGCTTGTCCGGGCCCGAGAGATACGCATACAGCGCCTCGGGGTCGCTGAACGAGCGGCCGTTCAACGAGACCAGGACGTAGAGCGCGCCGACCTGCGCCCCCCAGGCCTCCGACGCGTTGTCGACGTGGCTGACGACCAGGTAGCGCTCGGGATTGAGATCGATATCGTCGGGGAGCCACGGCGCGGTGAGGATCATGCCGCTGACGCCGATCCCGACCTGGCCGATCAACGGCGCGGTCAGCGACGGCTGGATGCGGATGGTGTGCAGCGCGCCGGCGCGGCTGACCACGATCTCGAACGGCGTGGTGCGGCCGCGCAGCTTGGTCACGAGCTGCGAGTGATTTTTCAGCCCGACCGCGCCGTCGACGCTGACGACCCGGTCGCCCGCGCGCAGCGCCTGCCAGTCGCCGGGGCCGCTCTTGGCGATCACCAGCTCTTCGCGCTGATCGATCTGCGCCAGCGCGATCGGCATTTGGATCGGCGACGGGTCCTTGCCCTCGTGCATGAGATCGAGGATGCGGCAGACGTGATTGATCGGCACCGCAAAGCCGAGGCCGGCGGAATTCGCGGCGCCGAGACGCGCGTAATTGACGCCGACGACCCGGCCGCGGTTGAGCTCGATCAGCGGTCCGCCGGAATTTCCGGGATTGATCGCGACGTCGGTCTGGATCCGCTCGGCCGGATAGCGGTAGCGCAGCGCCGACACGATGCCGCGCGTCGCCGAGAAGCGCAGTCCGAAGGGATGGCCGAAACCGGCGACGGCGCTGCCGATCGGGACGTCCTCGCCGCACCCCAGCGCGGCGGTGGTGGCAGTCAACGGGATTGTTTCAGGGGATACGGAAATCACCGCCAGATCGAAATGCGGATCGACGTAGAGGCGCTTGGCGGGCTGGTATTCGCCGTCGACGAACGCCACATCGAGCCGTCCGGGCGAGCGCCGCGCCACGTGCGAGTTGGTCAGGATCCAGCCACGCTGCCGATCGACCAGGAATCCGGCGCCGCTGCCGGTGCCTGAGGATTCGCCGCTGAACGCGTAGCGAACCTGGGCGCGGATGCGCACGGTGTATTTTGTCGCCTCCTGGAGAATCTCCTGGGTGTCGCGGATCGGCAGCGGCTGCGCCGACACGGAGGACGCGCCGGTCAATCCGGCGAGGACGGCGAAAAGCCCGGCCGCGATGAAATTCATTGCTCCCTGCTCCCCGAAACCGCGTTGGTCGGTCAATCTGCCGGCCGCCATGACTTGAAGGGCGTCGAGAATAAGGTCGATGGCGACGCCGAGATGACGATAGGCCGCGGGACTTTGGCCTTCAAGACGGTTGGCCGCAGCCTTATTCCCTCGACTTCACCCCGGCATGGGCCTAGCGTCCACCCGACCGAGGCGCCGACGCAAGGCGTTCGGGCTTTCAATCCAACTTTGCCAGCCGACCGGACCCCATTCCGGTGTCCGTTGCCTCGCCCCGAAACCGATCGGGCGAAAGGATCAGTCATGCAGTTGCCCAAGATGCCCAAGAATATCGAGTCG
>CAMDEB010000159.1 GCA_945893085.1 Rhodoplanes serenus
CCCGGTAGGCGGCGTTCAATCGCGAAAAACGCTCGAACTCGTGAGCACTCAGGCGGTCGAGGCCGAGACTGCCCTGCTCAGCCCGTGAGTCCGCGGTGAGCGCTATCCGCGAGACCCTGCTCCCGAGCTCCGGGTGGCCTCTGAGAAAGCTGAGCAGACGCTCGTCCGGGGCTTCGCGCACGGCCTGGACCATGGCCTCGTGCAGGGCGGCCACGCTCGGATAGGGCCGGCCGCCCGAGGCCGCTTCCGCCACCCAGGGCGCGTGTTCGAACACCTGTCCCAGTGCCGCGACAAAGGATGAGGCCGGCATGGCGTTGAGGGCGGCAAGGCTCAGGGCAGGGGCCGTCATGACGTTATGGTAACCGATCCAGCAGTTGGGAAACGACTAATTTTGCTTGCGGATCAAGGGGTTTAGGTGGAAATTGCCGATATATTTGAACCTTCAGCGCGTTTCCAGCGACCAATCCACACGAGCCAGACGCTCCAGCGATGCAAGCAACCTCGGACGAAGTGCTGATCGCAAGGATCGCAGGCGGCGACCGGCTCGCCATGCAGGTGCTGTTCGCGCGGCACCACGTACGGGTTTACCGGTTCGTTCTTCGCCTGGTTCGGAACGAGAGTACGGCGGAGGACTTGATCAGCGAGGTGTTCCTCGACGTGTGGCGTCAGGCGAACAAGTTTGAGGGGCGCGCTGCCGTCTCGACCTGGTTGCTGGCGATCGCACGGTTCAAGGCCCTCTCTGCTCTGCGGCGCAAGCCGGAACAGGAGTTGGACGACGAGACGGCAGAGGCGATCGAGGACACGTCGGATACGCCCGAGGTCGCGCTGCAAAAGAAGGAGAAGGGTGAACTTCTGCGGCAATGCATGAGTTCACTCTCCACGGAGCACCGGGAGATCATCGATCTGGTCTACTACCACGAGAAGTCGGTCGAAGAGGTGGCCGAGATCGTGGGAATTCCCGAGGCGACGGTTAAAACGCGAATGTTCTATGCGCGTAAGAAACTTGGAGAGCTGCTGAAGGCTCAAGGAATTGAAAGAGGTTGGCCATGAACACGAAGCGCAAGGAAGAGCAAGAGGACATCGAGCTCCTGCTGCCGTGGCATGCCGCCGGCACGCTGAACCGCCGCGACGCCGCTCGCGTCGAACAGGCGCTCGCCAACGACAACGAACTCGCCAGCCGCTACGAACTGGTCCGTGAGGAGCTGGGCGAGGCGATCCGCGTCAACGAGTCGCTCGGTGCGCCCTCGGCCCGTGCCATGAAGGACCTGTTCGCCAAGATCGACGCCGAGCCGGCGCGCAAGCCCGTGGTCTCGTTCAATCTCGGCGCATGGCTCTCCGGGTTCGTCTCCAGCTTCTCGCCGCGGGCGCTCGCCTATACCGCGTCCGCCGCGGCGCTGGCGATCGTGCTGCAGGCCGGCCTGCTGGCGGGCATGTTCATCAATGACGCCACCGGCCCGCAGCTTGCCTCGCATGGAACCCAGCAGAGCGAGACCGGCTCGTTCGTCCTGATCCGCTTCAATCCGCAGGCGAGCGCGGCCGATATCACCCAGTTCCTGCAGGACAACAAGGTGTCCGTCGTCGGCGGACCCGCTGCCGGCACCGGCCTGTTCCGGGTGCGGGTCGCCGACAATGTCCTGTCGCAGAACGATCTGAACGCCTTCGTCACCCGGCTGGCGCGAGACAAGGTGGTTGGCTTCACGGTGCCGGCGGCGCAGCCCTGAGACCGTGTGTTTGGGGCCGGTTTGAGGACCAGCGCCGCAAAACCGTCGGCAAGCTGGTGTAGATTGAGGTCAGGTCGCGATTTCGCACGGAGGCGATGCTATGCGCTCGCAATCTCGTCACGGACTGGGACGGCCGCTCACGCTCACCGTTGCCGTCATGGCACTCACCCTGACGCCGCTGGCTGAAGCCGCGGCGCAGAAGATTCGCGGCGACGGTCCGCGGATAACCTCTCCGGGCAGCAACTCCATCCGCTCCTCGGGCGGCGGCATGCGTCAGCCGGGCGGTGGTGGCGGCATGCGCCAACCCGGCGGCGGAATGCGCGGCGGCTACGACGGCGGCGGCGGCCCCCGCTGGGGCGGCATCGCTGCCGGCGTTGCGACCGGCATCATCCTCGGCATCGCGACCTCCAGCGCGGCGAACAATCCGCCGCCCGGGCCTCCGCCGCAGCAGCGCTCGTCCGGGCCGCGGGGTCCGAGCGCGCCGCGCAATGCCATCAACATCCCGCCCGCGAACGAGCAGCGCTTCGTGCGCGATGAGGTGGTGATCGAATTCGCCGGCAATTATTCGCCGCAGGCGCTCGCGGCGCTGGCCGCGCGCCACCGGCTCGCGGCTCTTGAAACGCTCAATATCCAGCTCACCAACTCGACCTATTTCCGCGGCCGGATCACTGATGGCCGTGCCGTGCGCAACGTGCTGCGCGAGCTCGGCAACGAGGCGAGCTTGCGGTCGGGCCAGCCGAACTATCTCTACCGCTTCGCGCAGCAGGCTTCGGCCGAGTCTTCGGCTGCGACGTTCGTGCCGCCGCCTTCGGCGACCCCTGCCGTTACTCCCGTTGTCGCCACCGCCGGCGTCATTCCGGCCAAGGCCGGCGACCCGGCGCAATACATGATGTCGAAGCTTCGGCTGAGCGAGGCCCACAGCCTCGCCCGGGGCAACAACGTGCTGGTCGCGGTGATCGATTCCGGCGTCGACGCCGGTCACCCCGAATTCGGCGGCTTGATCGCCGGCACCTTCGATGCGCTCGGCACCGGCGAGGGCCCGCACACCCACGGCACTGCGATCGCCGGCGCGATCGTGTCGCACTCCCGGCTGATGGGCGTGGCGCCCGCGGCGCGCATCCTCGCGATCCGCGCGTTCGCCACCTCCGGCGCAACCGCAGAGGCCACCACCTTTGCGATCCTCAAGGGCATCGACCACGCGGCAGCCCAGGGCGCGCGCGTCATCAACATGAGCTTCGCCGGTCCGGCCGATCCGGGTCTGTCGCGCCAGCTCCTGTCGGCGCGCGGCAAGGGCATCGTGCTGATCGCGGCCGCCGGCAATCTCGGGCCGAAGTCGCCGCCGCAATATCCGGCCGCCGATCCCAACGTGATCGCGGTGACTGCGACCGACGCCGACGACAAATTGTTCCAGGCCTCGAACCGCGGCAACCACATCGCAGTCGCGGCGCCCGGCGTCGATATCCTGCTGCCGGCGCCGAATTCGAACTACCAGGTCATCTCGGGCACCTCGTTCGCCGCCGCCCATGTGAGCGGGATCGCGGCGCTGATCCTCGAGCGCAAGCCGGGGCTGAGCCCGGACCACGTCCGCCGGATCCTGCTGTCGACCGCCCGGGACCTCGGACCGCGCGGCAAGGACGACCAGTTCGGCGCCGGCCTGGCCGATGCCTACCAGGCGATCCTGGCGCTGGAGCCGAAGACCGCGGGCGGCTCGGTGCCCGCGCCGCGGCCGGTCTCGGCCCGCTAGAGCAGCCTTTGAGCCAAATGGGCGGCCGGGTTCATCCCGGCCGCCCATCTCATTGAATAAACAACGATTTCCAGGCCGACGGAACTTTCTGCGGCGGCCTTGAACCTTCTTCGGGTGTGCCGCGACCAATCTGCAGCAGGCCAGGAGGCCCGCCACAGATCAACGGGAGACACAGATGATCACCAAGACCAAGATTGCCGCCACCCTGACCGCCCTGACCCTTGCCGCCACCCTTGCGATGCCTTCGAGCGATGCCCAGGCCCGTGGCTGGGGCGGTGCCCTCGCGGTCGGCCTGATCGGTGGTGCGATCGTCGGCGCCGCGGTTGCAAGCCAGGCCCACGCCGGTCCGGTTTATGTCGACGGCTATCGCCGCTGCCGCTTTGTTCGCCAGTACGACGCTTACGGCTTCTACGTCGGCACCGCGAAGGTCTGCCACTACTACTGAGAATTCCAAAGCTGCGACCGGCGCGCACGCCCCCCGCCTTCCCCTCGCGTCGGTCTCAATGACCCGCTCGGACCTCCCCCGGTCCGGGCGGGTCGCCTTTTGGACCTTACCCGACTTTTGGGGGTCTGGACGGCCGCGCCGAAGCCGCCGTAAATGGGGGCTGAGGGGAATGCGGCGTATGAGTGAGATCATCCTCGAAACCGAGGATCTGACGAAGGATTTTGCCGGGTTCGTGGCGGTGAACGGGGTCAACCTGCGCGTCGCGCGCGGCACGATTCACGCGCTGATCGGTCCGAACGGCGCCGGCAAGACCACCTGCTTCAACCTGCTCACCAAATTCCTGCAGCCGACCCGCGGCCGCATCGTCTACAAGGGCCAGGACATCACCAAGCTCGCGCCGGCCGATGTCGCCCGCCTCGGGGTGGTGCGCTCGTTCCAGATTTCCGCCGTGTTCCCCCATCTCACCGTGATCGAGAACGTGCGCATCGCGCTACAACGCCAGCGCGGTGGTTCGTTCGACTTCTGGCGATCCAAGAGCGTGCTCGAACCGCTCAACGAGCGGGCCCTCGCGCTGATCGACGATGTCGGCCTGGCCGATGTCGCGCATGTCACAGCGGTCGAGCTGCCGTATGGCCGCAAGCGCGCGCTCGAGATCGCGACCACGCTGGCGCTCGATCCGGAAATGCTGCTGCTCGACGAGCCGACCGCCGGGATGGGGCACGAGGACATCAATCGGATCGCAGCCCTGATTAAGCGCGTCGCCGCCGATCGCACCGTGCTGATGGTCGAGCACAATCTGTCGGTGGTGGAGAATCTCTGCCATCGCATCACCGTGCTGACGCGCGGCCGCGTGCTGGCGGAGGGCGACTACGCCACGGTGTCGAACAATCCCGAGGTGCGGGAAGCCTACATGGGGGTGGGGCATGCTTGACGCCCGCACGCCGCTGCTCGCGGTCAAGGACCTGCAGGCCTGGTACGGCGAGTCGCACATCCTGCATGGCGTGAACTTCGACGTGCACCAGGGCGAAGTGGTCACGCTGCTCGGCAGGAACGGCGCCGGCAAGACCACGACGCTGAAATCGATCATGGGCATCGTCGCTCAGCGCACCGGCTCGGTGCGCTATGAAGGAGTCGAACTGATCAATCGCGCTTCCAACGAGATCGCCCGCGCGGGCATCGCCATCTGTCCCGAGGAGCGCGGGATTTTCGCCAGCCTCACCGTCGAGGAGAACCTGCTGCTGCCGCCCGAGGTCAAGCCCGGCGGCTTGAGCCTTGAGCGCATCTTCGAACTGTTTCCCAATCTCAAGGAGCGGCTCGGCTCCAGCCAGGGCACCAAGCTGTCCGGCGGCGAGCAGCAGATGCTGGCGATCGGCCGCATCCTGCGCACCGGCGCCCGCCTCCTGCTGCTCGACGAGCCGACCGAGGGGCTTGCGCCGGTCATCATCCAGCAGATCGGCAAGACCATCCGCACATTAAAGCAGCAGGGCTTCACCATCCTGCTGGTGGAGCAGAACTTTCGGTTCGCCTCCACGGTCGCGGATCGCTACTATGTGATGGAGCACGGGCGTGTGGTCGAGGGCTTCATGAACTCGGAACTGGACGCCAATCTCGAAAAACTGCACGAGTATCTTGGGGTTTAAGCACTGGGTTAGGGATTCACGCGTGCCGCAGGGCGCCATCTAGGGAGAGCAATCAATGAAACGTCTTGTTGGTTTGGCCGCGTTGTCGGCCGCGTTGATGTGTGGGACCGCGCAGGCCCAGCAGATCACCGTCAAGATCGGCGTCATGAGCGACATGTCGAGCCTCTATGCCGACATCGCCGGTCCGGGCTCGACGGCGGCTGCGAAGCTCGCCATCGCCGATTTCACCAAGGCCAATCCGAACGTGAAGGTCGACCTGCTCAGCGCCGACCATCAGAACAAGGCCGACGTCGGCTCCAGCGTCGTCAACCAGTGGTTCGACGTCGAGAAGGTCGACCTGGTCATCGACGTTCCCAATTCGGGCATCGCGCTCGCGGTCAGCGAGATCGCGCGGGCGAAGAACAAGGCGTTCATCGTCTCGGGCGCGGCCGCCTCCGACCTGACCGGTCCCAAGTGCAACGCCAACACCGTGCACTGGACCTACGACACCTGGATGCTCGCCAACGGCACCGGCAAGGCGCTGGTGAAGACCGGCGGCGACAGCTGGTTCTTCCTCACCGCCGACTACGCCTTCGGTCACGCGCTCGAGCGCGATACCGGCGCCGCGGTCGAGGCGAACGGCGGCAAAGTGCTCAACAAGGTGCGCCACCCGCTCAACACCAACGACTTCTCGTCGTTCCTGCTGCAGGCGCAGGCCTCCAAGGCCAAGATCATCGGCCTGGCCAACGCCGGCGGCGATACCATCAACTCGATCAAGCAGGGCGCCGAGTTCGGCATCATCCGCGGCGGACAGAAGTTCGCCGGCCTGCTGGTGTTCGCGAGCGACGTCAACGCGCTCGGCCTGAACACCGCGCAGGGCCTGACGCTCACCGAAAGCTGGTACTGGGACCTCAACGACAACAACCGGGCCTGGACCAAGCGCTGGCAGGCCGAACGGGCCGCCGCCGGCAAGTTCCCGACCATGGTGCAGGCCGGCGTCTATGCCGGCGTGACGCACTACCTGAAGGCGGTCGTCTCGCTCAAGAGCGCCGCCGACGGCAAGGCGGTCATCGCCGAAATGAAGAAGATGCCGACCGACGATCCGCTGTTCGGCAAGGGCACGGTCCGCGCCGACGGCCGCAAGGTCCACGACGCGTATCTGTTCGAGGTGAAGAAGCCGGCGGAGTCGAAGTATCCGGGCGACTTCTATCACCTTCGCGCCACCATCCCGGCCGCGGAAGCCTTCCGTGCGCTCAAGGACGGCAACTGCCCGCTGGCAGGAAGCTGACGACGGTTCCGGCCTCTCCCCGCTCGCGGGGAGAGGCCAACGCCAAGCGCGTGAGGGGGTCTCCTTAAGCACGAGTGCCTTACCCCAACCCTCTTCCCGCAAACGGGGAGAGGGGGCGGAGAGAGTGGCGTAATGGTCGAAATCTTCGGCATCCCATCGCAGGCGCTGTTTGGCCAACTCCTGCTCGGGTTGATCAACGGCTCGTTCTACGCGCTGCTGAGCCTGGGGCTCGCCGTCATCTTCGGCATGCTCAACATCATCAATTTCTCGCACGGCGCCCAATACATGATGGGCGCGTTCGTCGCGTATTTCCTGCTGCAGTACTTCGGCCTGAATTATTGGGTGGCGCTCCTGGTCGCGCCGATCGTGGTCGGATGTTTTGGGATCGCGATCGAGCGGCTGTTCCTGCAATGGCTCTACAAGCTCGACCATCTCTATGGGCTGCTGCTCACGTTCGGCGTCGCGCTGATCGTCGAGGGCCTGTTCCGCAACCAGTTCGGCTCCTCCGGGCAGCCCTATCAAATGCCTGATCAACTCGTCGGCGGGCAGAACCTCGGCTTCATGTTCCTGCCGAACTACCGCGCCTGGGTGATCGCGCTGTCGCTCGGCGTGTGCCTCACCACCTGGTTCATCATCGAGCGCACCAAGCTCGGCTCGTACCTGCGCGCCGCGACCGAGAACCCGACGCTGGTGCGCGCCTTCGGCATCAACGTCCCGCGCATGATCACGCTGACCTACGGCTTCGGCGTCGGCCTTGCCGGCCTTGCCGGTGTGATGGCAGCGCCGATCTACAACGTCAGCCCGCAGATGGGCGCCGAACTGATCATCGTCGTGTTCGCGGTGGTGGTGATCGGCGGCATGGGCTCGATCATGGGCGCGATCGTCACCGGCTTCGGCCTCGGCGTGGTCGAGGGGTTGACCAAGGTGTTCTTTCCGGAGGCGTCCAACACCGTCATCTTCATCATCATGGCGATCGTGCTGCTGATCCGGCCCGCCGGCCTGTTCGGACGGCGGGGGTGAGGCAACCGATGGTCGATATCACCCGCCCAACACACACCAAGACCTCGCGCAGCGAGGCGATCGCATTCGTGCTGATGGTCGGCTTCTTCATGGTCGCGCCGGCGTTCATCTATCCGGTCTTCCTGATGAAGATGCTGTGCTTTGCGCTGTTCGCCTGCGCGTTCAACCTGCTGATCGGTTATGTCGGCCTGCTGTCGTTCGGCCATGCGCTCTACTTCGGTTGGGCGAGCTACCTGACCGCGCATTCCGCCAAGGTGTGGGGCTTCCCGCCGGAGCTTGCGATCCTGACCGGGGCTGCGACCGCGGCGCTGTTCGGCCTGGTCGCGGGCTCGCTCGCGATCCGCCGCCAGGGCATCTACTTCGCCATGATCACCCTGGCGCTGGCGCAGATGATGTTCTTCTTCGCGCTGCAGGCCAAGTTCACCGGCGGCGAGGACGGCATCCAGGCGGTGCCGCGCGGCTGGCTGTTCGGCTTCATCAACCTGCAAGACCAGACCAACATGTACATCACGGTGCTGGTGATCTTCCTCGCCGGTTTCCTGCTGATCTATCGCATCATCAACTCGCCGTTTGGCGAGGTGCTCAAGGCGATCCGCGAGAACGAGGCGCGCGCGATTTCGCTTGGCTACAAGACCGAGCGCTACAAGCTCGTCGCCTTCGTGCTGTCGGCGACGCTTGCCGGCGTCGCCGGCGGCACCAAGGCGATCGTGCTGCAGATCGCCTCGCTCACCGACGTGAACTGGCCGATGTCGGGCGAGGTGGTGCTGATGGCGCTGGTCGGCGGGCTCGGCACCGTGTTCGGTCCGGTGGTGGGCGCCTTCGTCATCATCGCCATGCAGAACTACCTGGCGCAGGTCGGCACCTGGGTCACGGTGATCCAGGGCGTCGTGTTCGTCATCTGCGTGCTGCTGTTCCGCCGCGGCATCGTCGGCGAGCTTGCGAACCTGCTGCGCATCAAGCTTTAGCGCAGGCATTGATTATAGCATCAAATGATGCTATTTTTCGTGCTTGAAAGGACGTGGCAAAATGCGCACCACGGTGGCTCTTGACGACGAATTGCTCGCAACGGCCCAGGAATACACTGGGCTTCGGGAGAAATCTGCGTTGCTTCATGAGGCGCTGAAGGCGCTCGTACAACGCGAGGCTGCCCGCCGGTTGGCGCGGCTCGGCGGCACAGAGCCTGGCTTGAAAGCGCCCCCCCGGCGGCGGCCTAAGATCAAGTGATCCTTGCCGATACGTCAGTCTGGATCGAACACCTTCGAACTGGCAACGGAATGCTGTCCGGCTTCCTCGACGTCGGGCAGGTGGTTGTGCACCCGTTTGTGATTGGCGAGCTTGCGCTGGGGAACCTGCGCAGGCCAGAGCTTGTCCTCGGAAGGCTTCAGCGGCTTCCAGGCGTGGCCGTTGCTACCAATGAGGAGGTGCTGCAATTCATTCAGCAGAACCGATTAGCCGGTTCGGGAATCGGTTACGTCGACGCCCATCTGCTTGCGGCGGTCCGGCTGACGGCGGGCGTGAGCTTTTGGACGCG
>CAMDEB010000160.1 GCA_945893085.1 Rhodoplanes serenus
GAATTGACCAAGCTGGCGCCGGAGGCGGGCGAGGAAACGAACCTGGCTGAGCGACGCGCGAGCATGATGCAGGCGGAGAAGGTGGCGGGCGATCTGCGCGATGCGCACGATGCGGTCGCCGGCAGCGCGTCGCCGGTGCCGGCGCTCGCCGCCGCGATCCGAAGGCTGGAGCGCCGCTCGGCCCAGGCGCCGGGCCTGGTCGAGCCGGCGACCAAGGCGCTCGACGCCGCGCTGACCTCGCTCGACGAGGCGCGCACCCATCTCGAACAGGCGCTGCGGCTTGCCGATCACGATCCGCACGAGCTGGAGCGGATCGAGGAGCGGCTGTTCGCGCTGCGCGCCGCCGGGCGCAAGTACAATTCGCCGGTCGACAATCTGAGCGCCGTCGCCGCGGGCCACGCCGCGGATCTGGCGCTGATCGACGCCGGCGCCGAACGGCTCGCGGCGCTGGAGCAGGCCGCGGCCGAGGCGCAAAAGCGTTTCACCGCCGCGGCCAATGCGCTGTCCGCCGCAAGGCGCAAGCAGGCGGAGAAGCTCGACAAGGCGGTCAACGCCGAGCTGAAGCCGCTGAAGCTCGAACGCGCGCGCTTCACCACCGAAATCGAAAGCGACGCCGCGGCCGCCGGGCCGAACGGCATCGACCGGGTCGAGTTCTGGGTGCAGACCAATCCGGGCACGCGGCCGGGACCGCTGATGAAGGTCGCCTCCGGCGGCGAGCTGGCGCGCTTCCTGCTGGCGCTGAAGGTCGTGCTGGCCGACCGCGGCTCGGCGCCGACGCTGGTGTTCGACGAGATCGACACCGGGGTGGGCGGGGCGGTGTCGGACGCGATCGGCGTGCGGCTGGCGCGGCTCGGCAGCCGCGTGCAGGTGCTCACCGTGACGCACGCGCCGCAGGTTGCCGCCCGCGCCGAACGCCACTATCTCATCGCCAAGGACGCGCTCGACAAGGGCAAGCGGATGGCGACGCGCGTCACCGAGCTCGAAGCCGGGCGGCGGCGTGAGGAGGTTGCGCGCATGCTGGCCGGCGCCGAGATCACCCAGGAGGCCCGCGCCGCAGCCGACAAGCTGATCGGCGTCGCGGCCGGGCAGGGCGCGCCTCCCAAGCGCGCCAGAGCCTGATCCGGCTTAATCGGTACGGATCAAATCCCGAGAGAAACATTGGAATGCGAAAATACCGGATTCTCATCGCCGGTGCCGGCATCGGCGGGCTGACGGCGGCATCGTGCCTGGCCAAGGCCGGGCACCATGTCGAAATCTACGAGCAGGCCCCGCAGCTCGCCGAGGTCGGCGCCGGCATCCAGATCAGCGCCAACGCGATGCACGTGCTGCGCGATCTCGGCCTCGGCGGCGCGATCGTGAAGGCGGGCGTGAGCCCGGACGCCTATGAGTTCCGGCTGCACGACACCGGCGAGGTGATCCAGAGGTTCTCATTGTCGGAGGAGCACAAGCGGCTGCACGGCGCGCCCTACACGCAACTGCATCGCGCCGACCTGCACGACATCCTCGCCGCCAAGGCGCGCGAATTCGATCCCAACGTCGTGCGGCTCAATCACACGGCGGTCGGATTTTCGGAAAGTCCCTCAGGCGTCGAGCTTCGCTTTGCCAACGGCGCGTCGGCGGAAGGCGACCTGCTGATCGGCGCCGACGGATTGAAATCCGTGGTCGCCAAGCAAATTCACGGCGAGGTTCCCGCGGTCTACACCGGCGATGCGGCCTGGCGCATCCTGGTGCCGACCGAACGCCTGCCGCAGGGCTTTCTCGATCAGGTCATGTCGGTGTTCATGGGTCCCGGCGGACACGTCGTCTGCTACTACCTGCGCGCCGGCGCGCTGCTGAATTTCGTCGGATTGATCGAGACCGATGAGGTCTCCGAGGAATCCTGGACCGTCAAGCTGCCGTGGGACGAGCTGAAAGCGCACTTCGCGGGCTGGCATCCGGCGATTCAAACCATCATCGACGCCGCCGACAAGGATCAGTGCTACCGCTGGTCGTTGCACTTCCGCAAACCGATCGGCAACTGGAGTTCGCAGCGCGCGACGCTGCTCGGCGACGCCGCGCACCCGACGCTGCCTTATCTGGCGCAGGGCGCGGCGATGGCGATCGAGGACGGCGCCGTGCTGACCCGCGCCCTGGCGATGACGGATACGACCCCCGAGGCGCTGCAGCTCTATCAGCGCAATCGCATTGAAAGGACGGCGCGGATCGTCAACCAGTCAAGCGCCAACCGCGACCTGTTCCACCTGCGGTCGGTCGCCGAGATCAGAGCGGCGTTTGCCAATCGCAACGAAGGCGCCGATCGCAACGCCTGGCTCTATTCGTACAATCCGCTGACGGTGGAGTTGAAATAATTCTGTCTTACTCCACGATCTTGAACTTCTGAATCCGCCGGCCCCAATCGGTCTCCGCCACGTAGATGCTGCCCTGGGAGTCGACGGCGATGGTGTGGCCATGGGTGAAGTTGCCGATCTGGTGCCCCGGCCGTCCGAAGCTCGACAGAATATTTCCGCTGGCGTGGTCGAGGATGTGCACCTGCTCGGTGCCGCCGTTCATGACGTACATGAATTTCTGCTCCCGGTCGGGCGAGAACGCCACCCACCACGCCGTGCCGCGCTTGTCGGGCAGCTTGCCCGATTTGTTGGGAATCAGGATGTTGCGCACGAACGTCCCATCCTTCTGGAACACCTGGACGCGGTTGCCCTGGCGATCGCAGACGTAGATCAAGCCGGCCCTGCTCATGTCGATGCAGTGCACCACCTGGGCGAACACCCCGGGCGCGGCTTTCTGGGTTTCCTCGTCGGTGGCTTGCTGGCCCCATTGCCGGAGGAACTTGCCATCCTTGTCGAATACGGCGACGCGCCGATTACCGTAGCCATCGCCCACATAGACGTCGCCGTTGGTCGGATCAATTACCACGCCCGCCGGCATGTGGAACTGGTCGCGGGCGGCGTTCAATCCCCGCGCGCGGCGCGTGCCGTCCACGGAGTCGAATTTGCCGCGGGTGCCGATCTGCATTGCCAGTTTCCCGTCCGGCCCGTATTTCTGAATGATGCCGTCGGAATTGCCGGCCACCCACACATTGCCGCTGAGATCGACGAAACAACCGTGGATCGAGCCTGGGACCGTGGTCTGGTCGCCCCAGGACGCGACGACGTCGCCGGCGGCGTTGAACTTGATGATCGACGGCGCCGAGATTGAGGTTTCCTTCTCCTCGTCGGTGATGTCGGCGCGATTGACCACGTAGACGTTGTCCTGCGCGGCATCCATGCAGACGCCGCCGAGCCGCCCGGTGATCCAGTCCTTGGGCAGGTCCTTGGGCCAGCTGGCGTCGATCGCGAACTTGGGGGCGGTCTGGGCCAGCGCCGGTGACAGCAATCCGAGCGCTGCAACGGCCGCAATCCCCAGGACCAACGCGCGCCGATCCCTCACGGCCTCATCCTGAGGAGCGGCCGCAGGCCGCGTCTCGAAGGATGCGGCCGGCACTGGCGGGGCCGCCCTCGTCCTTCGAGACGCGCGCAAGAGCGCGCTCCTCAGGATGAGGGCGGGGAGAGAGTGCGCATGTGAAAAGAACATGGATAGCTCCTATTCGAATTTCTTGCCGCCGAGATAGACGGCCTCGATGCTGCGCATGTTGGAGATGTCGTCGAGCGGATTGCGGGTGAGCACCAGCAGGTCCGCTGCCTTGCCTTTGGCCAGGGTGCCGAAATCCTTGTCGATACCGAGCAGCTCCGAGTTGTTCTTGGAGAACGCCTGGATGATCTGCATCGGGGTGAGGCCGGCGTCGCGCATCAGCTCCATCTGCCGGTGCTCGAACCAGCCCTGGACGAAGTAGCGGTCGAGCGCGCCGCCGGAATCGGTGCCGAAGCCGTGCCGGATGCCGGCGTCGACCAGCTTCTTCAGGTTCTTCTTGTCGGTGTCGAACATGCGCAGCCAGCGCGGCCGGTTCGGGTCCTTGGCCTGCTCGTCGCGCGTCTTGGTGCGCAGCAGCGTCAGCCGCTCGGCGTTGAGCCCCTTCTGGAAGAACGGATTGTCGGTCGGCGCGCCGTCGCTGCCGTAGACGAACAGCCCCTCCTCGCGCGCCAGCGTGGAGATGACCGACACATCGCGTTGCTTGAGCAGGGCGATGAAGTCGTCGGGAATCTCCTGGTCGCGCACGTTGTGCGCCAGTACGTTGACGCCCTGGTCGACGATCCGCCGCGCATCGGCGAGCTCAACGATGTGGGCCATGCGGATCTTGTTGTGCTTCTTCGCCTGGTCCATGACGGCGGCGGTGAACTCCGGCGTCAGCTTGGGAAAGCGGCCGCCCTGGGCGTCGATCCACACCTTCACCATGTCGGCGCCCTTGCCGGCGATCTCGTCGACCTTGGCGCGGCCTTCCTCGGGCGTCTTGTTCTCGGAGCCGGGCTTGAACGGCTCCGACATGAAGCGATACATGACCGTAAGGATGCGCGCGCCGCGCAGGTCGCCGGCTTTCTGGGCCGCTTTGAACGCCTGCACGTCGTCCTGGTCGAAATACATGCTGGTCGTGGTGGTCACGCCATAGAGCGCGTACTGACGCAGCTGCGGATCGCGAGCCGGCGGCCCGACGTGGCCGTGGCCGTTGATGATGCCGGGGGTGACGAACTTGCCGGCGAGATCGACCACGCTCGCGCCCGCGGGCGCCTGAACCGCGGGCCCGATGTCGCGGATGCGGCCGCCCTCCATGACGATGGTGACGCCGCGCTGCGCCGTCGCGCCGCTGCCGTCGATGAGCGTGGCGTTGGTCAGCGCGATGGTTTGCGCCGTGGCGCTGCCGGCGAACAGGATGGCCGCGCTCAGACCGGCGAGAAGGCTTACACGCATGAAGGTCGCTCCAAAAAATCCAGAAGGGAGAAGTGGAGGGCCCCCGTCGCCAAGGGCCCTCCGGGTCGCAGGCCTGGCCTCAGGCCCGCCGCACCATCGCTGGAACCAGTTGCTTCACGTTCTGCGCGCCCATCTGCTGGATTGAGGCGCGGGTCTCGATGCGAAGCAGTTCGAGCACGCGCTCGACGCCGGGCTGGCCGAAGGCGCCCAGGCCCCAAAGATAGGGACGGCCGACGCAGACCGCCCTGGCGCCCATGCACAATGCCTTGACCACGTCGGAGCCGCGGCGGAAGCCGGAATCGATCAGCACCGGCATGTCGCCCGCGACCTTCATGATTTCGGGCAGCGACTCGATGGTCGACGGCCCGCCGTCCTCGGAACGCCCGCCGTGATTGGAGACGATGATGGCGTCGATGCCGTTCTTCGCGGCCAGTTCCGCGTCCTCCCAGGTGATGATGCCCTTCAGCACCATCTTCATCTTGGTGACGTCGCGCAGCCGCTTGATGTAGTCCCAGCTCATGGACGAAGACTGGATGTTGGTCAGACCGGACAGGTCGACGCCGTCGTAGGCCGGCCGGGTCTTGTAGTTGGCAGCAAGGCTGGAGCGGTCGTGGCAGCCGCTGCACTGCCGCGTGTCGGTGCGCTGCAGCCGGAACAGGGTCTCCTGGTTGCGGCCGCCGCTGCGGTCGACCGTCACCGCGACCGCGACGCAGCCGGCGCGCTCGGCCCGCCGCACGTGATGCGCCGCCACCTCGAACTTGTTGGTGGCGTAGAGCTGGAACCAGATCGGTGCGCCGCGCGCCTTGGTCACGTCCTCCACCGAGGTGTTGGACTGGTTCGACAGGATCATCAGGTGATTGCCGAGCTTCGCCGCGTTGGCGACTGCGGTCTCGCCATCGGCATGATAGGTGAAGCTGGAGCCGGTGGGGGAGATCGCAACCGGGCTATTGTAGCGGTGGCCGAACAGCTCGATGCTGGTATCGACCTTGCTGACATCGACCAGCCGGCGCGGGCGCAGCATGAATTTCTGAAAGCCCTCGCGGTTGGCGCGCAAGGTCGACTCGTCGTCGATGCCGGAGGCCATGTAGCCGAAGTGCGCCGGCGGCACGTTCTGGCGCATCACTGGCTCGAAATCGAACACGTTGATCGCGTCTTTGGGACTCTTGATCAGATAGTCCGGCTGTCGTGGCGCCCACATCAGCGGATCGGGCACGGCAGTCTTCGGAAGTATCGTTTCGGCGAAGGCTGCGCCTGCGCCTGCGCCGGCGGCGAGCAGCGGGCTGCTGGCCAGGAATTGCAGAAACTTGCGACGCGACGCGGCTGTGGCGTGATCGGATGGCATGGACGTCCTCCCCAGGACCGATACCAGCAGCGCCAAATCTTGTTTGCCCAGGCGTCCGCCAGATGCCAATCAGCGTATACCTCCCCGGCGGTCTGTAAATCCGGTATCGACCCCCTCCGAACGCAAATATATTGGCTCCCATGATCGCCCGAAATTCCAAGCCCCCGCAGGATTCCAAGCCCCCGCGCGATTCAAAGATCGCCGTCGATGACCTGACCCCTCGCCAGGCCAAGCGCGAGCACGCGCGGCTTGAGGCCGAGATCAAGCAGCACGACGAGCGCTACTACCAAAAGGACGCGCCGACGGTGTCCGACGCCGACTACGACGCGCTACGCCGCCGCTATGAGCAGATCGAGGAGCGGTTCCCGGACCTGAAGACGCTGGAGAGCCTGTCGCGCAAGGTGGGCGCCGCGCCGGCGCGCGGCTTCGCCAAGGTGCGCCACGCCGTGCCGATGCTGTCGCTGCAGAACGCCTTTGCCGACGAGGACGTCGCCGATTTCGTAACTCGCGTTCGTAACGGCTTGGCCAAGCCATACAGGGACGATCTGGAACAGGCGGAATCTGATGCGGAACGGGAAGCCGCGCAAAAGAATATCGATGAAATATACAAGCCCGGTGCGGTCGTCTTCACCGCCGAGCCGAAGATCGATGGCCTGTCGATGTCGCTGCGCTATGAGGACGGCGTGCTGATCACGGCGGCGACCCGTGGCGACGGCTTCGAGGGCGAGGACGTTACCGCCAACATCAAAACGATGAAGGAGGTGCCGCAGCAGCTCAAGGGCAAGGCCATTCCGGCGGTCTGCGAGATCCGCGGGGAGGTCTATATGACCAAGCCGGACTTCCTCGCGCTCAACAAGCGCCAAGCGGCGGCAGGCGACACGATCTTCGCCAACCCGCGCAACTCCGCTGCGGGATCGCTGCGCCAGAAGGACCCGAGCGTGACCGCGTCACGCACACTACATTTCTTCGCCTATGCCTGGGGCGAGATAAGCGAGATGCCGGCGGACACCCAATCGGGGATGCTCAAATGGCTCGGCTCGTGCGGGTTCAAAGTCAATCCGTCGCGCAAATGCTCGTCCGTGGAGGAGATGCTCGCGTTCCATCGCGACATCGGCACTGAGCGCGCCAAGCTCGACTACGACATTGACGGCGTGGTCTATAAGCTCGATCGGCTCGACTGGCAGCAGCGGCTCGGATTCGTGTCGCGGAGTCCACGCTGGGCGATCGCACATAAGTTTGCAGCCGAACAAGCAACCACGATTCTCAACGCAATCGAAATTCAGGTCGGTCGCACCGGCGCGCTGACGCCGGTCGCCAAGCTAGAGCCGGTCACTGTTGGCGGCGTGGTGGTGTCGAACGCCTCGTTACACAATGAGGACGAGATTCGACGCTTGGACGTTCGTGAAGGTGACACAGTTATAATTCAGCGGGCTGGCGATGTCATTCCACAGGTGGTTGGGGTGGTCACTGACCGCCTGAGAGGGAGTGAGCAGTACAAATTTCCTGACGTCTGCCCCATTTGTAGCAGTCACGCTGTTCGAGAAGTCAATCCACGTAGTGGCAAAGAAAATGCGGTGCGGGTTTGCAGCGGCGGACTCATTTGTCCGGCCCAGGCCGTCGAACGATTGAGACACTTCGTCTCGCGCGGCGCATTTGATATCGAAGGATTAGGAGAGAAACAGGTCGCCCTGTTTTTCGAGCGCGGGTGGGTCAAAGAGCCATCTGACATCTTTACTCTCGAAGCCAGAAACAATCGAATAAAGCTGGAGGAAGAAGAGGGATTTGGGGAGATTTCTGTAAGAAATTTGTTCCAAGCGATTAGAGAAAGAAAAACCATTGAGCTAAATCGACTCATCTATGCTTTGGGAATTCCAGATATTGGCGAGACCACCGCAAAATTATTAGCGCGTCACCTAGGTAGTGCGGACAAGTTTGTTGATCTGTTTTCGAGCGGCGTTCAAACGATCTTGAGAATTTGGAAAAATGATGTCGAGGTCAACAGCAAGATACGTATCTCGGAAGGAAACAGTCGTCTAAAAGAGTTGTTCGATCTATTTCACGAGAAAATTGACTACGAACAATACTACATCGCTAAAATTCGTTACGTAGAAGGTGTTGGTCCGATTACTGCATCGCGTATGGCTGAAGCGACCTATTCAATTATGCGCTCAGACGAGATTGCCAACGTAGTGCGCTGGCGCAACGAGCTAGTTCACATACCGCGATTTTCTGAGTCAGCACGAAACAAGTTTCTAAGTGCCTTCCCGAGTCCGGAAGAAGCATACGCCACAGTCGTTGGTGTCGTGAGAGATTGTGAGGCCTCTTGGGGTGCTATTGCGGAGGAATTTGAACAACGCGCTAGTATCAAATTTTCAAAAACCGAATATGCACGATTACTTTCTTCCGGCTGGCCTCAACTTTCTCGGCATGTGTGGAGCGTTATTCGCCGGGAGACCGCAGATTTCTCCGGTGTTTTATCTTTAGATGGGTTTGGTGAGGCTGCGTTCTATTCAGTGATTAGGTTTTTTATGGAGCAAAGAAATGTCGATGTAATCCGATCTCTACTCAATGAGATAGAGATTGCTCCGATGGAAGCGGCGCGGACGGATTCCCCCGTCGCCGGCAAGACCGTGGTGTTCACCGGCAGCCTGGAGAAGATGACCCGCGACGAGGCCAAGGCGATGGCCGAGCGGTTGGGCGCCAAGGTGTCAGGCTCGGTGTCGAAGAAGACCGACTACGTGGTGGCCGGCCCTGGCGCCGGCTCGAAGCTCACTGATGCCAAGAAGCACGGCGTTGCGACGCTCACCGAGGACGAATGGTTCGCTCTGGTCGGCGCGAAGTAGCGTTGTCATTCGGGGAGGCCGCCAGCCTGCCACACAACCGGTGTCATGCCCGGGCTTGACCCGGGCATCCATGCGGTGGTGCGCCGAATGCAGGTTCTTACGACCGCCTTCGCCGAGGCCGTTCATGGATCGCCGGGTCAAGCCCGGCGATGACAGCGGAGAGCGGCGCACACCCGGAATGACCGCGCAAAAAATACTTATCCCCGCCTTCCAAAACACCCTTATTCTTTCCCGCAGCCTCGCTCATCGAGGGCGTCGTCGATCGCGACGCAGGATGACGGAGCGAGGCGCGGTGTCCCGACAATGGACATC
>CAMDEB010000161.1 GCA_945893085.1 Rhodoplanes serenus
GAATTGATCGACCAAGCGCGCAAGCGGCCGGCTTTCGCAGACATTGCGTTGCTCATCACCACGATCGTTCTGGTGGTGTCGCTGGCGATCACCGCCGCCGTGGTGTCGATCGGCATGGCGCGCGCCGATACGCTCGGCGCCATCAGTCAGAGCAGCGGCGGGCAGATGGCGCTTGCCGTGGTTCTGGGTCTGATGATCGCGGCGATGGGCGGCCTCACCGCCGTCATGGTGGAAGACGGAGAGCGGCCGCTGCGGCGCGATTGATTGCCCTCATCGTCCGTGCGGGAGGAACAGTGCCGCGTCACGTTGGTAGCGTCACGCGTTCAGTGTCACGGGTTCAGTGGAGTTCAGCGTATTTCAAATGCTCCTGGGCGCCGCGCGTGGTGTCGGCGCCCAGGAGATATTTTGAACGGCGCTACTCTGCCTTGACGCCGGCTGCCTTGACGATCGGATACCATTTCTCGGCCTCCGATTTGTAGAAGGCCGCGAACGCCGCCGGCGTTTTCTGCGCTTCGGGCGGCAGATCCATGCCGAGATCGGAGATGCGCTTGCGCACCCCCGGATCGGCCATCGCCGCGTGGGCGGCGGCGCTGATCCTGTCGACGATCGCCGCGGGCGTCCCCTTCGGCGCCCAGAAGCCGTGCCAGGTGCTGACGTGGATGCCCGGCACGCCGGCCTCGTCGGAGGTCGGGACATCGGGAGCCGCGAACCAGCGAATCTTCGACATCACCGCGAAGGCCTTGATGTTGCCGTTGCGATATTGCGACAACGAATTGGCTGCGAGATCGCAATTCAGATCGATGTTGCCAGCCACTAGGTCCTGCAGCGCCGGCGCGCCGCCACGATAGGGCACGTATTGGATTTTCGTGCCGGTCTGCTTTTCGAGGAACATGCCGCAGAACCGCGCCACGCTCGCCGTGCCGGTGCTCGAGGCCGAGGCCTTGTCCGGGTTGGCCTTCAGCCAGGCCACCAGCTCCTTGAGGTTGTTCGCCGGGAAATCCTTTCGCGCCACCATCCAGTAGGGAACGCTGGGCAGCAGAACGATCGGCTCCAGATCCTTCTGCATGTCGAACGGCAGCGTGTAGACCGCGGCCGAGATCACGTACTGGCCGAGCGTTCCCAGCCCGATGGTGTGGCCGTCGGGCGCTGAGCGCACCACGCGCGCGATCGACAGCGTGCCGCCAGCACCGCCCATGTTCTCGACGATGATCGGCTGGCCCAGCGTGCCCTTCATATGCTCGGCCAGGACGCGGCCCAGCGCGTCCACCGCGCCGCCCGCCGGCAGCGCCACCACGATCGTGATCGGCCGCGAGGGATAGCTCTGCGCCTGCGCGCCGGTCGCGCCAAGGAGCACCATCATCGCGATCAAAAAGCCACGCGTCGGCATATCGACCCCCATTCGCACGTGCGCGACCGCCGGCCGCTATTGCACCTTGATGTTGGCGTCCTTGATGATAGGCCACCACCTTTCGATTTCGGCTTTCTGATGCGCCGCCAGCGCCTCCGGAGTCTGCTGCGCGCGCGGCCAAGTGCTCTGGCCGGTATCCCTGAATCGCTGCTGAACCGCCGGATCGGCCAACGCTGCAACGACCGCGGCGTTCAGTTTGGCGACCACGTCCTTCGGCGTGCCCTTCGGCAGCCACATGCCATGCCAGTATGATCCATAAAGTCCCGGCACCCCGGCCTCATCGACGGTCGGAACCTCGGGCGCGCCCCACCACCGCTCCTTGGCCTGCGTGGCCAGCGCCTTGAGCTGGCCGTTGCGCACGGCGCCGATATAAGTCGAGGCTTGGCCAAAATTGAAATCGATCTGGCCGCCAACCAAATCGGCCAGCAACGGCCCGCCGCCGCGATACGGCACCGACTGGAAGCTGGTGCCGGTCTGCCGCCGGAACTGGAAGGCGGAGATGTCGCTCGGGCCGCCGATGCCGACCGCCCCTTGGGTCCCCTTGTCAGGATTGGCTTTCAGCCAGGCGATCATTTCCTTCAGGTCGTTCGCCGGGAATGTGCTGCGCGTGACGATCAATTGCGGCGTATCCGCGATCAGCGCCACCGGCTCGAAATCCGTCACGACGTCGTAGGGCAGATTCAGAACGGCGCCGTTGAGGACATGGGTCTGCATGTGGCTGAAGCTGACCGTGTAGCCGTCCGGAGCCGCTCGCGCGACACGGCCGACGCCGATGCTGCCGCCGGCACCGCCGATGTTCTCGATGATGATGGTCTGGCCGAGCGCCGCTTGCAGCGGCTCGAGCAGGATGCGCGCCATCGCGCCGGTCGATCCGCCTGCCGGAAACGGCACGACGATGGTGATCGGTTTCGATGGATAGGTCTGCGCCTGCGCGCCGGCAAAACCGGCGAGCAAGGCAAGCCCGAGCGCTACGATCGATGCCCTCATGATCTCCACGACTCCCGCGCTAGTTGCCCCGGATGTTGGCGGCCTTGATGATGGGCCACCATTTCTCGATCTCGGCCTTGTTGAACGCGGCGAGGCCCTCGGGGGTCTGCTGCGCGCGCGAGGCGATGTCGAGCCCGAGGTCGGCGAAGCGGGCTTTGATCGTTGGATCGGCAAGCGCCGCCACCATCGCCGCATTGAGCGTGGCGACGATGTCCTTCGGCGTGTTCTTGGGCGCGAAGAAGCCGAACCACCCCGACATGTAGAGGCCGGGCGCGCCGCTCTCGTCCGAGGTCGGAATGTCCGGCATGGACGGCGAGCGTTGCGGCGACAGGTTGACGATCGACTTGATCGTGCCGGCGCGAAGCTGCGGCAGCGAGACGGCGGCCTGCACCACCAGGAGGTCCACCTGTCCGGAGATCAGGTCGGTCATGGCGGGTCCGGCGCCGCGGTAGGGGATGTAGTTGACCGTCGTGCCGGTCTGCTTCTCCATCAGGATACCGGTCACATGCGCGGCGGCATTCTGGTTGACGAACTTGGCCGCGCCCGGATTGGCCTTCATCCAGGTGACGAGGCTCTTGAGGTCATTGGCCGGCAGGTTCTTCTGCGCGAGCATGAGCTGCGGATTGATCGACAACAGCCCGATCGGCGCGAAGTCCGTCTGCAGATCGAAGTTGATGTTGTAGATGATGCTGCCGACGTGGGTATCCCACTGGCCGATGTCGATGGTGTAGCCGTCGGGCGCCGCGCGCGCCAGGCGCCCCACCGCGATGCTGCCGCCGGCGCCGCCGACGTTCTCGATGATGACGGACTGACCGAGCGTCGTCCGCATTCTCTCCGCCATGATACGCGCGATCGTGTCGGTCGATCCGCCCGGCGGGAACGGCACGATCAAGGTGATCGGACGCGTTGGAAAGCTCTGCGCGCTGGCGCCAGTCAGGCTTGCCAGTACGCCGAGCGCCACGGCAGTAATCAGCTTCCTCATGTTTCGCCCCCTTAAGATGTTTATGCGTTCACTGCGCCTTGATGCCAGCAGCCTTGATGATCGGCCACCATTTCGCGATTTCAGCCGCCTGGAATTTTGCGAGCGCCTCCGGCGTCAACATGTCTGGCGTATAAAGGTCCTGCCCGATGTCGAGCAGCCGTTTGCGGAGTGCCGGATCGTTCTGCGCCTTCACCAGCGCATCGTTGAGCTTGGCGATGACGTCCTTCGGCGTGCCCTTGGGCACCCAGAACGCGTGCCAGAAGTAAAAACGGAATCCCGGCAGTCCCGCCTCATCGGTCGTGGGAACATCCGGCACCACCGCGGATCGTTTGTCCGCCGTCATCGCAAAGGCCTTGAGCAGCCCGTTGCGCACGTGCCCACCGGAGGTCGCCGCAGTGTCCATCATCATGTCGATGTTGCCGGCCAACAGGTCCTGCGAGGCGGGTCCGGCGCTGCGGTACGGGATGAACGTCATCTGCGCGCCGATGGTGTTTTGGAAGAACACGCCGGCGACATGGCCCGGACTGCCGATACCGGCGTTACCGACCGTAACCTTGCCAGGATTGGCTTTGATCCAGGCGATCAGCTCCCGCAGATTGTTGGCCGGCAGGTTCTTCCTCCCGATGATCATGGACGGCTGGGTCGCAATCAGCCCAACCGGCTCCAGATCCTTAAGCAGATCGATCGGTAGATCGTAGACGGCGCCGCTGGCGACATTGGTGCCCCACTGGCCGATCTGCATGGTGTAGCCGTCTGGCGTCGAGCGCGCGGCACGGATCACGCCGCTCGAGCCGCCGGCGCCGGGCGAGTTCTCGACGATGACCGGCTGGCCGAGATGCGGCCGCAGCGCCTCCGCCATGATGCGGCCAATCGTGTCGGTGGAGCCGCCGGGGGCGAGCGGCACCAGCATCGTGACCGGGCGCGACGGATAGCTTTGCGCACCGGCGCTCGAAATTCCTGCAACGGCCGCAGCGAACGCGACAGCGCATGTCCATTTGCTCATCGCCCTCTCCTCCCGTAGAACCCGATGTTACTGCGGCTTGATGTCGGCGGCCTTCATGATCGGCCACCAGCGATCGACGTCGGCCTTGTGCACGGCATAGAGCCCGGGACCCGTCTGCTGCTCGGGCGCCGCGATCTCGTGGCCGAGATCGATCAGCCGCTGCCGCACCGCTGGATCGGCGAGCGCAGCGGAGATCGCCGTGCTGAGCTTGGCGAGCACATCCTTTGGCGTGCCCTTCGGCGCCCATAGGCCGTGCCAGAACGGAAAGTGCAGGCCCGGCACGCCGGCCTCGTCGATGGTCGGCACGTCCGGCGCCGCGAACCAGCGCTTCGGCGTCAGCACCGCGAACGCCTTGATGGTGCCGGCGCGGAACTGCGGCAGCGTCTGGCCGGCCTCCGGACACGACAGGTCGATCTGGTGAGCCAAGAGGTCCTGCATCACCGGCGCGACGCCGCGATAGGGGATCAGCGGGAACTTGGTGCCGGTCTTGTTCTGGAAGTCGAGCAGGCACATGTGGGTGCCGCCGCCGAGGCCCGACGTGCCCGCCGCGCCGCGCGTCGGGTTCGCCTTGAGCCAGACGATCAGCTCCTTCATGTCCTTCACCGGCAGATGGCTGCCGCCGATGATCCAGAGCGGACCGACCGACAGCAGCGACAGCGGCTCGAAGTCGTTGAGGATGCTGAACGCGAAGTTGTTGGTCGCGGCGCCGCCGACGTGCGAGGTCCACTGGCCGATCAGGATGGTGTGACCGTCGGGCACGGCACGATGAAACCGGTTGACGGCGATGCCGCCGCTCGCGCCGCCGACGTTCTCGATGATCACCGGCTGTCCGAGCGACACCCGCATGCGCTCGCCGACGACGCGCGCGATGATGTCGGTGATGCCGCCCGGCACGAACGGCACCAGCAGGGTCACCGGGCGCGACGGATAGGTCTGGGCCTGGGCACTCCCGATCGCGCCCAGAAACATCGCGCCCCAGGTCACGATCGACGCAAAAGCAACCACCAGCCTTTTCATTTCACATTCCCCCTGCGTGAACTGAAAACATCTCCGCTTTGCCGGACGCGGCGATCAGCCCTCCGGCTTGATGTTCGCCGCCTTGATAATCGGCCACCATTTCTCGATGTCGGCCTTCTGCCGCGTCATCAGCCCCTCCGGGGTCTGCTTTTCGCGCGGCGGAATCTGCATTCCCAAATCCGTCAGCCGCTGCCGTATTGTCGCATCGCCCAGCGCATCGAGCACCGCGGCGTTGAGCTTGGCGAGGACGTCCTTCGGCGTATTGGCGGGCGCCCACAATCCGTACCACAGCGACATGTGCAGGCCCGGCGCGCCGGCCTCGTCCACGGTCGGAATGTCGCCGACCGAAGCGACGCGCGCCGGCGTCGTGACGGCGAACGCCTTGATCGTGCCGCCGCGAATCTGCGCCTGTGAGGTCTGCACCTGATCGACCATGAGATCGATCTGTCCGGCCACCAGGTCGAGCATCGCCGGCCCGGAACCGCGATAGGGAATATACTGCATGCGGCCGCCGGCCATGTTGGCGAGCTGGAGGCCCAGGAGGTGCGGACCGGTGCCGTTGCCGGGAATGCCCATCTGCACCTTTTCCGGATTGGCCTTCACATAGGCCATGAACTCCTTGAGGCTGTTGGCCGGAAACGCCTTGCGCGCGACCAGCAGGTACGGATTTTCCGGCAGCAGCGCGATCGCCGCGAAGTCCTTCACCAGATCGTAGTTGAGCGGATAGACCGCACCGTTGGTGGCGTGGGTGCCGAAGTGGCCGAGGATCAGCGTGTAGCCGTCGGGCGCCGCGCGCGCGACGCGGCCGACGCCAATCGTGCCCGACGCGCCAGTCACGTATTCGACCATCAGCGGCTGGCCGAGCGAAGCGCGCATGCGTTCGCCGAGGTTGCGCATGATGGCGTCGCTTGGGCCGCCGGCTGGAAACGGCACGACCACGGTGATGGCGCGTGTCGGATAGGTCTGCGCCGACGCCGCCGCCACTCCGGTCAACGCGGCGAACCCGACGGCCAGCATCAATCTTTTCATGTCACGCTTTCCCCTGAGCACGATGCGCCGCTCAGCCTTCCGGCTTGACGTTGGCCGCCTTGATCATCGGCCACCACTTGGCGGCTTCCGCCTTCTGATGGGCGCCGAGCGCCTCCGGCGTCATCTGCGCTCGTGTTGGAAGTTCCAGACCAAGCTCGCCGAAGCGCTTCTGCACGCCGGCATCGCCCAGCGCTTCCACCATCGCCGCGTTGAGCTTGGCGATGATGTCCTTCGGCGTGCCCTTGGGCACCCACACGCCGGACCAGAGCAGAATGTGGAATCCCGGCAGGCCGGCTTCGTCCACCGTCGGAATCTCCGGCGCGGCTGCGATACGCTTGGGCGCGGTGACGGCATAGGCCCTGATCTTGCCGCCCTGCACCTGCGGCATCGAGTTCGACGCCTGGTCGACGATCAGATCGATCTGTCCCGCCACCAGGTCCTGCATCGCCGGGCCGGTGCCGCGGTAGGGCACGTACTGGCCCTTGGTGCCGATCAGGCTCTGGAAATAGACGCCGCTGAAATGCGAGCCGGAGCCGACGCCGGCGGTGCCGAGCGTTGCCTTGCTTTCGTTCGCCTTCAACCAGGCGATCAGCTCCTTGAGGTTTTTCGCCGGCACCGCGTTCTTGCTGACGATCAGCATCGGATTGGCGCCGATCTGTCCGACCGGCTCCAGATCGTTCAGCAGATCGAACGGCAGCGGATAGATCGCGCCGTTGACCACATGAGTGCCGAGATGGCCGAAGCTGACGGTGTAGCCGTCGGGCGCCGCGCGGACGGCGCGCGTGACGCCGATGGTGCCGCCCGCACCGGTCACGTTCTCGACGATGACGGTCTGCCCAAGCGCGACCCGCATCCGATCGCCCAACGTGCGCGCGAGAACGTCGGTCGGTCCGCCCGCGGCGAATGGTACGATGATGGTGATCGGCTTCGATGGATAGCTCTGCGCGTTCGCACTTGCGAAGGTCGCGCATGTCGCGAACGCAAGGGCGATCAGCGATTTTATCATTGTCATTTCCTCCCGCTGGCCGGTACAGACTACCAGTTCGGCGTTCGCACGCCATACCGCTAACGCCTCGTTTTCTCTGCCAGCCGCCGGGAATCGGTTTGTACACGCACAGCATCGAGACGCGCACCTCTTGGGTCGTCGCCGCCTTTTCGCTGATCGTGCTCGGCATGGGGTTCGGCGCGCCGTGGATCACGGCGGTCGGGCTGAAGTCGATCGCCGCCGACATGGGCGGCTCCCGCTCGGTGGTGTCGCTCGGCAGCGCCCTCTCCTGGTTCGGCGCCGCCGCCGGCGGCATCCTGATGGGGCGGATCGCGGACCGTTTCGGCATCCGCTGGACCGTGATATTCGGCTCGGTGATGATCTGCATCGGGCTGATCATCTCGACCGGCGGAGAGCCCTGGCAGCTTTATCTCGGCCACGGCCTGTTCATGGGATTCCTCGGCAACGCCGGGCTGAACGCGCCGCTCTATGTCTATGTCAGCCGCTGGTTCGACCGGCGGCGCGGCTCGGCGCTGGCGCTGATCTCGAGCGGCGGCTATCTCGCCGGCTTCGTGTGGCCGACGATCTTCGAGCGCGCCATCGCCAACTACGGTTGGCGCTGGACCATGATCGCCTACGGATTGTTCCAGGTCGCAGTCGTCATCCCGGTTGCGGCGATCTACCTGAAGCCGCCGCCGGAGATGCCGGTGGTCGCAGCCGGCGGCACGGGCGGCGAAACCAAGCTTCGCGTGCTCGGCTGGAATCCGAATCTGGTGTTCGGGCTGCTGGCGTTTGCGGCGTTCCTGTGCTGCGTCACGATGTCGATGCCGCAGGCGCATCTGGTCGCGCTCTGCACCGACCTCGGCATCTCCGCCACGGTCGGCGCCGCGATGCTGTCGGTGCTGCTCGGCGCCGGGCTGCTGAGCCGCCAGGTCTGGGGCTGGGCGTCGGACCGGATCGGCGGACTGCTGACGGCGCTGACGAGCTCGGCGCTGCAGGGCGCGGCGATGACCGGGTTCCTGTTCACCCAGGACGAGGTCGGCCTGTTCACGGTCTCCACAGCGTTCGGACTTGGTTTCAGCGCACTGATCCCGGCCTACGTGCTGGTGATCCGCGAACTGTTCCCGATGAGCGAAGCGCATTGGCGCGTGCCGACGCTGCTGTTCATGAGCGGCACCGGCATGGCGACCGGCGGCTGGCTCGCCGGCTATCTTTACGACGTGTACAGCTTCTATGCGCCGGCGTTTGCGGCCGGCGTCGCGTTTAACCTGGCCAATCTGTCGGTGCTGTCGTTTCTTGTCATCCGCCAACGCACCGTGAAGCTCGCGGCAGCCTGACCGGAACCGTCCGCGGACAAAACCGTTATCATCGGTTGCCGGAGGGGAACGCCATGAAAACCACGAGTGTCCTTGCGGCCGGACTGATTGCCGCCTGCTCGCTTCCCGCCACGGCGCAGACGTTCAAGTCCTCGGTGGGCGATGTCACCGTCGAAACCGTGGTCGGCGGACTGGTCAATCCGTGGGCGCTGGCGTTTCTTCCCGACGGCCGCATGCTGGTCACCGAAAAACCCGGCCGGCTGCGCATCGCCACGCCCGACGGCAAGCTCTCGCCGCCGCTCGCCGGCGTGCCGAAGGTCTATGCCTCCGGCCAGGGCGGCCTGCACGACGTCGTGCTCGACCGCGGCTTCGCGGAGAACCGGACCATCTATTTCTGTTTCGCCGATCCGGTCGAAGGCGGCGGACGCACCGCGCTGGCGCGCGCCCGGCTCGCCGACGACAGCAAGCTCGACGACGTCCGGGTGATCTTCCGGCAGGAGGGACTGCCCTCCGGCGGCCGGCATTTCGGCTGCCGCATCGCGCAGACCGCGGACAACAACCTGTTCCTGACGATGGGCGATCATGGGTCATACCCGAAGGAAGC
>CAMDEB010000162.1 GCA_945893085.1 Rhodoplanes serenus
ATTGGCCCGGCCTGACGATCGATCTCTGCTGTCGCGCGCCGGTTCAGCGCAATCCCGACCAGCGGCTTTCAAAGCTTCCGGCCGGTACCGCCGGCGCCGCGCCGAGCATCGGCGTGCTGGGGGCTGCTGCGGCGAGGGCGGGGGCCGCCACGGCGCCGTTCGCGACCGGGCGTTCGCTCTGGGCGGTTCTGACCGGCGGCTCGGCATCAGCCGACTTCGGCCGGATCGCACCGTTCGAAGCGGTCGCGGTCCGAACGACGGGCTTCGGTTTCGCCGCCGGCACGGCTTCCGGCGGCTTCGGTGCCGGGTCCGACCCGCGCAGTCCGATAAACCGCGCCATGCGGTCGAGCGGGCCATCCTCTTTCTTGCCCGCTGCTGCGGGCTTCGAATTCGACGAGAACAGGCTGCCGAACAGATTGCCGGACGACGATGTCGCCGTGGTCGGCGCCATGGCTGTCGTCATCGGCTCGTAGACCGGTCCGGACGGATCGGTGGTGCGAAGCACGGTTGCGACCGGCCCGGGCGCCGATACCGCCACCGGCGCCGAGGCGGTCACGGAATGGTCGGCGAGCTCAGGAATGCGCGGCGGCCGCACGGTGGCGGGGATCGAGGCCAGCGAGAACGCCGCGGGCGCGACGCCCAGCTCGTTGCGCTTCACCGCGGCGACGAACACCGGGTGCATGCCGCCGTCGGAATTGGTGCGCACCGGCGCGACCGGCGTGCCGCGGGTGACCAGCTCGGCGGTCTGGAATTCGTCGCGGCGCTGCTTGTCCTGCACGGCGGCCATCACGTCTTGCGGCACTTCGAACACCGGGCACTTGGCGGCGGCGTTGAACGCCAGCGAGCGCGACGGGTCGTTCGGATCCTGCGCGTCGAACACGTAGCGCCGGTCGCAGACGTTGACCCTCGGCTCCTGCCGGGTGACCTCGAAATGGTCGTTGCCCTGCTTGAGCATCTTCCAGAACGCCATGTGCGGATTGCCGCGATGCTTGGCGAGATTCTGCGGCGTCATGCGGAACGGATAGGCCTGCACCTGGAACGAGCGCTGGCCGCCGAAGAACGCCTCGCGGCCCAGCGCGTAGATTTCCGCGATCTGCTCGTCGGTCATCGAATAGCAGCCGCGCGATGAGCAGCCGCCGTGCACCATGAGCTGCGAGCCGGTGCGGCCGTGCGCGCGGTCGAACGAATTCGGATAGCCGAGATCGAACGACAGGTAGTACTGCGAGTTCGGATTCATCTGGCCAGGCGTGATCGAATAGAACCCCTCCGGCGCCTGACGGTCGCCTTCCTTGATCTTCGGGCCGAGCTCGCCGGACCAGCGGCAGATCGGATAGGTCTTCAGCAGCTCGAAGCGGCCGCTGCGATCCTGCTTCCAGATTTCGAGTTCGGATTCCTGCTTGAACAGGCGGACCAGGATTGGTGAATCCTTGTCCATGCCCTTCTGTTCGATCTCGCTCACCGTCTTCGGCGACAGCGGCGCCATGGCCTTGGAGTTCGTAGGCAGCGTGCCGTCGGTGTTGCACCCGGCGAGCGCCACCGCGGCGGCGAGCGCCACCGACGCCAGGAGCGTGCGGATGACTGGGTTACGGCTCAAACGCGAAACTCCCCGACCGGTCGATTTCCCCGGCCTTCCTAAAGGACGGATATCCCCAAGGACCCGAATCTGCAAGGCCCCGGCCCACTTAGCGAGACGCCGATTGAGCATGGCTAAGGTGAACGAACGGTAAAATTGTGGCCGAAACCCCGGACATCTTGCGGGTTCCTGCTGTTTTCGGGAGGTTTTGGCGCGAATGCCGGGTTTGGCCCCGATGCTGCGGCCGATATTGACGCTCGGGCCGCTAGACCAGCCCCCGGCCGATCGCCAAAAACTTGTCCCGGCGCTGCCTTCGCACCGTCTCGCGGTCGAGCCCCTTCAGCTCATCCAGCGCCCCGGCGATGGCGTCGCCGGTCGAGGCGATGGCGGCGGCCGGGTCGCGGTGCGCGCCGCCGACCGGCTCGGTCACGATCTTGTCGATGATGCCGAAGCGGTCGAGGTCGACCGCGGTGATCTTCATGTTGGTGGCGGCGTCCTGGGCCTTGCTGCTGTCGCGCCAGAGGATCGAGGCGGCGCCCTCCGGCGAGATCACGCTGTAGATCGCGTGCTCGAGCATCAGCACGCGATTGGCGGTGGCGAGCGCGATGGCGCCGCCGGAGCCGCCTTCGCCGAGGATCACCGCGACGTTCGGCACGCTGAGATTAAGGCAGGCGTCGGTCGAGCGCGCGATCGCCTCGGCCTGGCCGCGCTCCTCGGCGTCGATGCCGGGATAGGCGCCGGCGGTGTCGACCAGCGCCAGCACCGGGATGTCGAAGCGGTCCGCCATCTCCATCAGCCGCACCGCCTTGCGATAGCCCTCCGGCCGCGCCATGCCGAAATTGTGCTTGATCCGCGCTTCGGTGGTGGAGCCCTTCTCGTGGCCGATGACGCAGATGCTCTCGCCGCGGAACCGGCCGAAGCCGCCGACGATCGCGTGGTCCTCGCCGAACTTCCGGTCGCCTGCGAACGCCACGAAGTCGGTGATCAGCCCGTCGATGTAGTCGAGGCAGTGCGGGCGTTGCGGATGGCGCGCCACCTGCGTCTTCTGCCAGGGGGTGAGGTCGGCATAGAGCTCCTTCAGCGCCTGCGCGGCCTTGGCCTCGATCCGGCCGATGTCCTCGGTGATGGTGACGGCGTCGCCGCCGGTCTCCATCGCGCGCAGTTCCTCGACCTTGGCCTCCAGCTCGGCCACTGGCTTTTCGAAATCGAGGTAGCTGCGCATTTGAGGAAAAACGAGCCCTGTTTGAACTGCAACGATGGGGGCGAAACTGGCCCGTGCGTGGCGCTCAGTCAACACATGCCGGTTGGCGCGACAACTCTAAGCTGGCCGGTTCAGTTCCTGATCGACGGCATGATGCAGGGGCCCTAAACCGTTCTGCAACGTGACCCAGAGAATGTCGTCGCGAACGATCTGGTAGCCATGCCGATAAATACTTCCGGCTCCGGCAATGTCGCTCCAGAGGATGTCAGGATGCCGCTCCTTGACGTCCGATGGGAGTCGTCGTGATGCCTCGGAAATGATTTCCAGACATCGAATCACCGCATAAATCGTCTTTCGATCCGCCTGGAAAGACGCGAACGTCATTTCAGCGACAAAGGTCCGTGCCAGATCGATATTGTCCCTGATATCGCGAAGCGCTTCCGATGTCCGGCTAGAAGGCATGGATCGCGTCTGCCGTGACCGGCCCGCGCAAATGCGGCTTGAGGGCCTGTCGATCCACCACATCGACGGCACCACCAAAAAGGTCGGAAACAAACCGCTGGAGCCCGGCGTAGGCAAATATATCGAGCTTCAAACTGGGATCGAGATCGATGAGGACGTCGATATCGCTTTGAACGTGCGCATCGCCCCGCGCCACCGATCCGAACAATGCGGCGTGAATGACACCGCGCGCGCGAAGCGCTTCAGCGTGCTGACGAAGGATGTGGAGCGCGTCCTGGCGATTCATGGCTTTCATCATAGTACAGGTGGCCCGGGAGCAAAAGCTGATGACTTCGCCGCCGCGTTTGATCGCTACTCCTCGCCCAATGGGTGCAGATCGCGCACCAGGCTTTTGAGCCGTTCCTCCAAAACGTGGGTATAAATCTGCGTTGTCGAAATATCGGCATGGCCCAGCAGCGTCTGCACCACGCGCAGGTCGGCGCCGTTCTGCAGCAGGTGGCTGGCGAAGGCGTGGCGCAGCACGTGCGGGCTCACCTGGGCCGGTTTCAGCCCGGCGGTTGCGGCGAGCGATTTCAGGTCGCGGGCGAAGTGCTGGCGGCTCAGGTGTCCGCTGGCGCCGAACGAGGGAAACAGCCATTTCGATTTGTCGGCTTTGGCCTCGGCGCGCAGCGCCAGATAGTCGGTCATGGCACGCTTGGCCGCGTCGTTGAGCGGCACCAGACGCTCGCGGCCGCCCTTGCCGCGCACCACCAGCATCTGCTGATCGCGCCGCGCCGCGGATTCCGGTAGCGCCACCAGTTCGGAGACGCGCAGGCCGGTGGCGTAAAGCACCTCCAGCAGGCATGCGAGCCGCACGGCCCGCAGCCGCTCCGGCATGGTCTCGGCGTCGACGCCGTCGCGCGCATGCGCCAGCAGGGTGTCGACGTCCTTGATCGACAGCACTTTCGGCAAAGTGCGGCCGCGCTTCGGTCCTTCGATCACCGCGCCCGGATCGTCGCCGCGGTGGCCTTCGCTGTAGAGGAACCGGTAGAGCTGGCGGATCGCCGACAGCCGCCGTGCCACCGACGCCGCGGCCAGGCCGCGCTTGGCGAGCCGGCCGAGATGGCCGCGCACGTCGTCGCTGGTCGCGGCCGCGACGCTGCGTCCGGCGCCACCGAGGTCGGCGGAGAAATCCGTCAGATCGCGGCGGTAGGCTGCGAGCGTGTTGACGCTTGCGCCGCGCTCGGCCGCAAGCATGTCGAGGAACAGTTCGACCAGGGATTCATCGGATTGGCGCGGCCGGCGGGCCATGCGATAGAAGCCGCCTCAGCGGTGTCTCAACAGCTTGTCCTGCGGGATCGTGACCGTGATCTCGCGCGGCTTGGGGTCGGTGAAGGTCGCAAGCGAGAATATGGCGCCATACCCCAGGCCTCCCAGAAGTCCGACGAACATGAGGAATCGGAACAGGCTCGGCATTGCCACACTCGCGAGCCGCCCGTCCGGCGGCGTTAACCATTGGCTGGCGGTTTATGCGGCCGCCGGTTTTCGATAGAAGTATAGCATGTCGGATGTTGCGATGCATAACGGCGCGGCCGCGCTGCCGGAATCCGCCCTGGCGGCGGCGCTCGGCAGCCGTTCGGTCGTGCTGGTCGGCATGCCCGGCGCGGGCAAGTCGTCGATCGGCCGCAGGCTCGCCACCCGGCTCGCGATGCCGTTCGTCGATGCCGACGCCGAGATCGAGAAGGCCGCCGGCATGTCGATCCCGGAAATCTTCGCCTCCCAGGGCGAGCCTTATTTCCGCGCCGGCGAGGCGCGGGTGATCGCCCGGCTGCTCGACGGCGGACCGCAGGTGCTGGCGACCGGCGGCGGCGCGTTCATGAATGCCGAAACTCGCGAAGCGATTCGGAGCAAGGCGCTCTCGGTCTGGCTGCGCGCGACGTTCGAGGTGCTATCGCGCCGGATCAAGCGCCGCAACGACCGTCCGCTGCTCAAGACCGAGAATCCCGCCGAAACGCTCACGCGCCTGCTCGCGGAGCGCGATCCGATCTATGCCGAGGCCGATATCATCGTCGAGTCGCGCGAGGTGCCGCACGAGACCATCGTCGAGGAAATCATCGCCGGTCTGTGCGCCCAGGCCGGTCTGGTGCGCGCGGCGAAGCCGGACGTTGGGGACGTGCAGCGATGACGGCTCCGCTCCGTTCGCCGGAACCGATCGTCGTCAATGTCGGGCTTGCCGAGCGCGCCTACGACATCGTCATCGGCCGCGGGCTGCTGGCGACGCTGGGTCCGCGCCTTGCGGCGATGCGGCCCGGCAGCAAGGCCGCGATCGTCACCGACGAAACCGTGGCGCGGCATCATCTCGAAGCGACCGAAGAGGTGCTCAAGGCCGCGGGCGTGACGTCGTCGCGCGTCGTCGTGCCGGCCGGCGAAAGCACCAAGAGCTTTCATCCTCTCCAACAGGTCTGCGACGCGATCATCGCGGCGCGGATCGAGCGCGGCGATCTGGTGATCGCGCTCGGCGGCGGCGTGGTCGGCGATCTGGCGGGCTTCGCGGCCGCGGTGGTGCGCCGCGGCGTCGACTATGTGCAAGTGCCGACGACACTGCTCGCGCAGGTCGATTCCTCGGTCGGCGGCAAGACCGCGATCAACACCGGCCACGGCAAGAACCTGGTCGGCGCGTTCTACCAGCCGATCCTGGTGATCGCCGACACCGCGCTGCTCGACACGCTGCCGGAGCGCGAGTTCCGCGCCGGTTACGCCGAGGTGGTGAAATATGGGCTGCTCGGCGACCGCGAATTCTTCGAGTGGCTGGAAATCAACTGGCAGGACGTGTTCAAGGGCGGGCTCGCGCGGGGCAATCATCCGGCGCCGCGCGAGTATGCGGTGCTCAAAAGCGTGCAGGCCAAGGGCGAGATCGTCGCCCGCGACGAGCACGAGCACGGCGACCGCATGCTGCTCAATCTCGGTCACACCTTCGGCCACGCCTTCGAGGCCGCCGCCGGGTTTTCCGACCGGCTGCTGCACGGCGAGGCGATCGGGCTCGGCATGGCGCTGGCGTTCGAATTCTCCGCCCGCCGCGGCCTGCTGCCGAAGGCCGAAGCCGAGCGCGCCATCCGCCATCTTGCGGCGGTCGGCCTGCCCACCCATGTCAGCGACGTGCCCGGCCCGCAGCCAGGAATCGATACGCTGATGGACCTCATATCGCAGGACAAGAAGGTCAAGCGCGGCAAGCTGACCTTCATCCTGGCGCGCGGCATCGGCGCGGCCTTCGTCGAGCGCGATGTCGATGCCGGCGAGGTGCGGGCGTTCCTCGAAGAAAAACTCTTGGCATGAGCCCGTCGTGACCGGCATGATCGCCAATCTGCTGATCGCTCTGTTCTTGCTGGCCGCCAACGCGTTTTTCGTGGCAGCGGAATTCGCACTGGTGAAGGCCCGGGGTTTCCGCGTCAACGCCATGGCGGAGCAGAATCGCTTCGGTGCGCGCCTGGTTCAGAAAATGCTGGGCAACATCGAAGCGTATCTCGCCTGTTGCCAGCTTGGCATCACGATGGCCTCGCTCGGCCTCGGCTGGGTTGGCGAGCCGACCGTCTCCGCATTGCTTGAGCCGGTCCTGGTCCCGCTTGGAATGTCAGAAAAGGCGTTGAACTTCACGTCGTTCATGGTCGGCTTCCTGGTGTTCTCATCGCTGCACATCGTCATCGGTGAGCAGGTGCCGAAGACGCTGGCGATCAGGGAGCCGATCCCGGTATCGCAGTGGATCGCGTATCCGCTCCACATCTGTTTCATCGTCTTCTACCCGCTGAACTGGTTGCTCAACAGCTCGTCGCGCTCGATCCTGCGGCTGTTGGGCATCCGGGAATCCTCGCAACATGAAATCCTCACCAATGTCGAGATTGAGGGACTCGTGGAGCAATCGGCTGAGCATGGCCAGATGGCGATGGGCCAGGCCGAATACATCCACAATGTTTTCCGCTTTGGCGAACTGCAAGTCTCCGACGTCATGGTCCATCGCACCGAGATGCACACCATCAACGCCGACGGGCCGGCGGAGGAGGTGGTGAGCGAGGTGCTCAAGGCCGAATACACCCGCATCCCGCTGTGGCGCGAGACGCCCGAAAACATCGTCGGCATCCTGCACGCCAAGGACCTGCTGCGCGCGATTCAGAACGCGGACGGCGATCTCAGCAAGGTCGACGTCATGGCGATCGCGCTGTCGCCGTGGTTCGTGCCCGACATCCGGCCGCTGTCGGAGCAGCTCAAGGCGTTCCGCCGCCGCAAGACCCCCTTCGCGCTGGTGGTCGACGAGTACGGCGAGGTCGAGGGGCTGGTGACGCTCGAGGATATCCTGGAGGAGATCGTCGGCGACATCTCCGACGAGCACGACATGCCGGTGCCGGGCGTGCGGCCGCAGCCCGACGGCTCGGTCAACGTCGACGGCTCGGTGCCGATCCGCGATCTCAACCGGGCGATGGACTGGAACCTGCCCGACGCCGAGGCGACCACGATCGCCGGCCTGGTGATCCACGAGGCGCGCTCGATCCCCGACGTCGGCCAGAGCTTCACCTTCCACGGCTTCCGCTTCCGGGTGCTGCGCAAGAGCCGCAACCGCATCGCCGCGCTGCGCATCACGCCGCTGCAGCGCAAGCCGGTGGTGGTGGCGAAGGCGGGGTGAGTTTTCACTCGTCTCTCACCCCGTCATGGCCGGGCTTGTCCCGGCCATCCACGCCTTGCTTGAGATCATTTGTCACGCCGACATAGAGGACGCCGTGCTTACGATTGGAAACGATGTAGACGAAGCCGTTTCGCATCGGCAGATTCAACAAGGCGTGGATGGCCGGGACAAGCCCGGCCATGACGTCGGGGAGGGATTGATGAGAATTGCGCCGCGTCTCGTTTTGCTGATGGGCCTAGCATTTTGCCTATCTGTGCCCGCCCAAGCCCAAACCTACCCCGACCGCCCGATCCGCCTGATCGCGCCGTTCCCGGCCGGTGGTCTCGCCGACGTGCTGGCGCGCGCGGTCGGCGACGAGATGAGCAAGACGCTCGGCCAGCCGGTGATCGTCGAGAACCGCGCCGGCGCCGGCGGCAACACCGGCGCCGATGCGGTCGCCAAGGCCGCGCCCGACGGCTCCACGCTGCTGATGTCGTCGGCCGGCATCCTCACCGCCAATCCGTTCCTGTATGCGCAGATGCCGTTCAACGTCGAGACCGCGTTCATCCCGATCTCCAACGTCGCGCAGATGTCGATGATCCTGGTGGTGCATCCCAAGGTCGAGGCGAAGACGCTCGCGGCGTTCGTCGCGCTCGCCAAGGCGCAGCCCGGCAAGCTCAACTTCGGCTCGCCCGGGATCGGCACCACCGGCCATCTCGGGCTGGCGATGTTCATGCACGCCGCCGACGTGAAGATCACCCACGTGCCTTATCGCGGTGCGGCTCCTGCCGTGACTGACCTGATCGCCGGCCAGATCGACGGCGTGGTCGACAATCCGCCGACCGTGATCGCGCACATCCAGTCCGGCAAGCTGCGGCCGCTGGCGGTGGCGGCGAGCAAGCGGATGCCGCTGTTCCCCGACGTGCCGACCGCCGCCGAGGCCGGCGTGGCAAATTATGAGGCATCGTCCTGGTTCGGCATCGTCGCGCCGGCCGGCACGCCGCCGGCGGTCATCGCTCGGCTGCACCAGGCGATCGCGGCTGCGGTCCGCACCCCGGCGATGCAGGAGCGCTTCGCCAAATCCGGCGCGAGTCTGGTCGGCGACACACCGGAGCATTTCGCCCAGCAGATCCGCGACGAGCGGGTGAAGTGGGGCACGATCATCAAGGCGGCGAACATCGCGCCGCAGTAGCGCCGACCTCATCCTGAGGAGCGCCCGATGGGCGCGTCTCGAAGGATGAGGGCGGCCCATGGTTCGAGACGCACGCTTCGCGTGCTCCTCACCATGAGGCCTATCCGAGAATCGGCGGGCTAGGTTCCTTCCCCCGGCGCGCTGGCATGAATCGCCAGCGCATGCACGCCGCCGGCGAGTTCCGTCGCCAGCGTGGAATTTATCATGCGGTGGCGGTCGATCCGGCTCTTCCCGCGGAAGGCTTCCGACACGAT
>CAMDEB010000163.1 GCA_945893085.1 Rhodoplanes serenus
TCTTGACCTCGCAAGCCCGGAGTCCGTCTCCAGCATGACCCAAGCAGCCTTCCTCGCCGCCAACAACGCCAAATCATCAACCCAATGACCCGACAAAGCTCCGATATCGACGATCCACCTTCCCGCGGGCGACTTCTGCAACAGTCCCCAACAGCGAGAGGCGCCCGACCAAGGGCTGGAGCCGGCTGGCGTAACCTTCCATCTTGCTGAAATCGACCCGGCCGAAGTCGCGCGAGCGAAGTGGGTTGCCGTTGCTGGTGCTGCCGAGCCCGGTGACGCCCTGGCTGAACGTGGCGCTGAACTGGTTGATGCCGCCAAGGCTGTCGGCCACGTCCGCGTCGGCTCGAAGCCGAAGGCCACGCAACCGGTCATCATTGTGTGGCACTTGCAGGAGGAAGCTGTAGTTGTCGCTCATGAACGCGAGCGCCGTGAGTGTGAGGTTGCGCTCGCGCGCCCGGATCACCGGATAGGACGCACCGGCTTCGATCACCGTGCTGCGGGTCTCGAATTCGAACAGTTCCAGATCCGGAGTGCCGGGACGTCCCCAACTGTAGCTGCCGTTGACGAAGGCGGTGAGACCTTCGCTGTTCAGCACCTGGCGATAGCTGGGCGCGATGAACTGCAATTCTTTCAACGGCACGACTCCGGCATAGGCGATCGTCAGCGCCTCGTGCTGCCCGAACAGATTGTTGATCGTGGGCGAAATTAGGAACTGCAGCGGACCGCGCGCCGGCGATCCCCGGTTGTCGAATCGGCCGAGCCACGCCACCGGCTTCTCGGTGACCTCGACGATCAGTGTCGAAGCGCCCTTCCCGGTCTTGGATGCGCGGAGCGTGGTGGTGAATCTCAATCCCGGCAGGTCATTGGCGAGCAGCAAATAGCGTTCGAGCGTGCGGATGTTGGTCGGCCGCTGGGCGATGATCTTCGCGGAATAATCGGAGAAGAAATTCCGATAGCGGGTCAGGCCCGCGGGCCATTCGACCTTGTCGACGTAGCCCTCGACCACCTCGATGCGCACCGCCGCGCCTCCGGGGCTGAGCTCCTGCGGCGGCACGATCGCCCGCGACAGCACGTAACCGTCGGCGCCGTACTTGGCGGTGATGCGCTGGGCGAGGTCGTAGACGGCCTGCAGCGGAACCCGCTGGCCGAGCAGGTCCTGGTACAGCGGCGCGAGCTCTTCGGCGCTGTAGACCGTCGAGCCGACGATCTGGATTCTGCGAACGACAAGCCTGGTCGTGGCCGCCTCAGGCGGCGCCGTCGTGCTCGGCAGCGAAATCGCGGGGCCGCCCGGCCGGGCGCGGGGAGCCTGCGGTTCACGGAATTGTTCGCGCTCCCGACCGGGCTGCGCGGTGGACGGGATCACCTGCGCCAGCGCTGCGGACGAGACGCTCGCCAGGATCAGCATCGCCAGCAGGCGATACGGCACGGCGAACATGCCGGTATGAGATCGGAACACACGGACCACCACAGACCCACCCAAACAACACGACACCTGCCCCGGGAGGAGATCCGGGACTGGATATGACACGTCGGACTATTCCGCCGCGGCCAGACCTTTTTGCACGTTGCGCTTGAGGCAATCGATCGCCGTGTCGGTCGACATGACGTCGCCAAAGATCAGATAGAACCCGATCAGCGAAGCGTTGTGGTCCGCGTCGGTAACGGCGGCGTTGCCGTCGGTCAGCATGATGGTCTTGAAGTTGAGCATCATGGCGTCGCGCGCGGTCGACTCGCAGCAGACGTTGGTCACGGTGCCGGCGATCAGCAGGGTGTCGAGGCCGCGCTCGCGCAGCACGTCGGCGAGGTCGGACGAGCCCTGGATGAAGGCGCTGTAGCGGTTCTTTTCAACGACCAGGTCCGACGGCCGCGCATCGAGCTCCGGCCACAGCTCGTAGCCTTTGCTGCCGCGGGTGAGCGCCTTGGCGCGCTTTTCGGTACCCTTCGGGCCGATCATCCCATAGAGCGTCGACCAGCTCTCCAGCGTCTCTTCGGTGTAGGCGGTCTTGATCCAGACCACGGTTCCGCCGGTGTCGCGCACCGCCTGCGCCAGCCGGTTGATGTTAGGAACGATTTCCTGCGCCATCAGGCACGGCGAATGCGCCACACCGGGCAGCATGAAGGCATTCTGCATGTCGACCACGACCAGCGCGGTTTTTCTTGGGTCGAGGTCGTCGTGGACGTGCTCGCGGCCGTGCCGCGCGACCACGCGGTCGATAACCGATTGTGGAATGGCGATTTTATGCATGGCACCCCCTCGGCGGCCCGAAGGTCGCAAGTATGCGGGCGGGAATTATCCAGGGCAACCCGAGACCTGCCCGATGCGGCCGCCGTGAACAGGCTTCGAGCCGCGGTTCGTTTGATGCAAATCAAACCCAAGCCCTTGAACCGCGCGCAAATACCGGCTCGACAAAGGGCGTGGAACCCTTCTAAAAAAGGGGTCGAACACACCGTTGCTCCGCCGGCCCGGGGAACCCTCTTCATGGATTATGACGCGTTCTTTGCCGATGCCCTCGGCCGGCTGCGAAACGAGCGGCGCTATCGGGTGTTCGCCGATCTCGAGCGTATCGCCGGCCGCTTCCCGCACGCGCTTTGGCATTCGCCGCAGGGACCGCGCGAGGTCGTGATCTGGTGCTCCAACGACTACCTGGGCATGGGTCAGCACCCCAAGGTGATCGGCGCCATGGTCGAGACCGCGACCCGGATGGGCACCGGCGCCGGCGGCACCCGCAACATCGCCGGCACCAATCATCCGCTGGTCGAGCTGGAGCGCGAGCTTGCCGACCTGCACGGCAAGGACACCGCGCTGGTCTTCACCTCGGGCTACGTCTCGAACGAGACCGGCATCTCGACCATCGCCAAGCTCATTCCCAACTGCCTGATCCTGTCGGACGAGTACAACCACAACTCGATGATCGAGGGCATCCGCCAGGCGCGCTGCGACAAGCAGATCTTCCGCCACAATGATCTGGCGCATCTCGAGGAGTTGCTCATAGCGGCCGGCTCGCGGCCGAAGCTGGTGGCGTTCGAGAGCATCTACTCCATGGACGGCGACATCGCGCCGATCAACGCGATCTGCGATCTCGCGAAGCGCTACGGCGCCATGACCTACCTCGACGAGGTGCATGCGGTCGGCATGTACGGTCCGCGCGGCGGCGGCATCGCCGAGCGCGACGGCGCGATGGCGCGGGTCGACGTGATCGAGGGCACGCTCGGCAAGGCGTTCGGCGGGCTCGGCGGTTACATCGCCGCGAACGCCACGCTGTGCGACGCGGTGCGCTCCTACTCGCCGGGCTTCATCTTCACCACCGCGCTGCCGCCGGCGGTGTGCGCCGCGGCTGCGGCCGCCATCCGCCATCTCAAGACCTCGAGCTGGGAGCGCGAGCGCCACCAGGAGCGCGCCGCCCGCGTCAAGGCGGTGCTGACCAGCGCCGGACTGCCGGTGATGCCGACCGCAACCCATATCGTGCCGCTGGCGGTCAACGACGCGGAGAAGTGCAAGGCGGCGAGCGACCTGCTGCTTTCCGAGCATGGCATCTACATCCAGCCGATCAACTATCCGACGGTGCCGATGGGCACCGAGCGGCTGCGCATCACGCCGTCGCCCTATCACGACGACGCGCTGATCGACGTCCTGGCGGAAGCCCTGGTCGACGTCTGGGAGCGGCTCGGCCTGCCGCGCAAGCAGCACCCGCTCGCGGCGGAGTAATCCCGGCTTCAATCCTCGATGGTCGGCCGCTCAGCCGGCCGCCGCTCGATCACCGGCGGCGGCGCCGGCGGACCGAGCCAGCGCGCCAGCAGCGGGATCGACAGCGACACCAGGATGTAGCGCGACAGATGGTGCGCGCCAACGAAGATCGGGTCGAGGTGCAGCGCCAGTGCCAGCACCATCATGGTGTCCTGCGCGCCCGGTGAGAATGCCACCACGACGTCGGCGATGCGCACCGGCAGCATCGTGGTCAGAAGCAGCACAAAGGCGGAAGCAACCGAGATCGCCACCGCGAACGATCCCAGCGCCGCACCCAGATAGCGCAGCAGCGTCAGCGGGTCGGTGTTGGCGAAGCGCGATCCGGTCACCGCGCCGATCCCGATCACCGCGGCGGCCGCCACCCACCACGGCAGCACCGCGTCGATGAACCCCGCGCCGTGCAGGACGCCGGAGCCGAGCATGGCGCCGAACATCAGCCCGCCCGGAAGCCGCAGTCGCATCAAAACCAGAGCCGTGACGGTCGACACCGCAATCAGGATCGCAAGTTCGGTGAACGAGGCGATTCCCGCGCTTGAGCGCGGCAGGAACGCGCCGGTCGCGGTCAATCCGAAATAGGCGAGCCCGCTCGGCAGGCCGATGGTCAGCACGACCACCCGCATCACCTGCACGATCGCGATCTTGCGCATGTCGGCGCCGTAGTCGGCCGCCAGCACCATCACCTGCGCCAGCGCGCCCGGGCTGGCGCCAAACAACGCCGTCTGCCAGTCCCATTGATGGACGAACCGCAAGTAGGAGGTGGTCGCCAGCGTCATGCAGATGGTCGCGACCGCCAGCACCGCGATGCTGACCGGAAACGCGGCAAGCCCCTTCAGCGTCTCCGGCGTGACCACCGCGCCGAGCGAAATCCCGACCAGCACCGAAATGACGCGCGAGAACTGCCGCGGCACCATCAACGGCCGGCCCAGCAGCGCGGCCGCCGCCACCCCGAGCAGCGAGCCCGAGATCAGCCCGGCCGGGAACCCGATCAGCGTGAAGGCCACACCGCCGAGCGACGCAATCAGCAGCGTCTCGGCGGTGCGCAACACCATGCGTGGGGGAGCGGGAGGCGGCGCCATCGACCGCGATCAATGCCCGGAATGGCGAGGAAGGGCAATCCGTTCAGGGGTCGGCGCCGCTCAGCACGATGCGCACGAGATCGGCCGCGTTGCGGGCGCCAAGCTTGTCCATGATCCGGGCGCGGTGGACCTCGACGGTGCGCGGGCTGATGCCGAGATGGCGGCCGGCCTCCTTGTTGGAGGAGCCGCCGGCGATCTGCATCAGCACCTCGCGCTCGCGCGGCGTGAGATCGCCGTAGCCGGGGCAGTGCCCGTGGCCCACGCCGCCGTTGCCGTTGGCGCGGGTCCAGCCGGTGATGGCCTCGCGCACGCGGGCGACCACCAGAGCCGCGTCGAACGGCTTCTCGATGAAGTCGAGCGCCCCGCTCCTGATGGCGCTGACCGCCGTCGGCACGTCGCCCTGCCCGGACACGATCAGGATCGGCGCGGGATAGTGCGGCGCGTCGAGCTCGCGCAGCATGTCGAGCCCGGAGCGGCCGGGCATGTTGACGTCGAGCAGGATGCAGGCCGGACTGCGGTCGCGCGCCGCGGCCAGGAACGAATGGCCCTCGGAAAAACAGGTGACGCGGCAGCCTTCCGGCGCGAACAAGGCCGATAGCGTTTCGCGGATCGTTTCGTCATCATCGACGACGAAAATCTCACTGCCTCGCAGCGTCTGCTCGGTCATGCGTGGTTCGCCCCGTGGCCCGCGGATTCGAGCGCATCCGCCATCCGGACAAATACGCATCGTCAAAACTACGCATCATCAAGTTGCGTCGAGTGCGAGCGAATTGCAAGCGCCGTCGCGCATTTCGGTATCCGGCGGTGGCATCGCGTTCGATGTCGCGGCGGTCAACGGCAACGGAGCACCACACGCAAACCGACAGCGGTAACATTATGAGGTCCGTGGCCGCTATTTTTTCGCCAGCAGGTCGCGAATCTCTTCCAGCAGCTTCTCCTGCCGCGAGGGCGTAGCTGTCGGCTTGTCGGCCTCCCTCTCCTTGAGCTTGTGCATGGCGTTGACCACGAGGAACAGCACGCCGGCGATGATGATGAAGTTGATGACGATGGTGAGGAAGTTGCCCCACGCCAGCACCGCGCCCTGCTTCTTCGCCTCGGCGAGCGAGTCGGCGGTGACCGTTCGCGACAGCGCGGTGAAGTGGTTGGAGAAGTCGAGCCCGCCGGTCACCGAACCGATCACCGGCATGAAGATGTCGCCGACCAGCGAATCCACGATCTTGCCGAACGCGACGCCGATGATGACGCCGATCGCCAGGTCGACCGCGTTGCCCTTCACCGCGAAATCCCGAAACTTCTTCAGCATGGATTCTCCTTGGCTGAACTCAGACATCGCCCCATCGGCGACCGAACGCATCGGGATTTTACAGGCCGATTGCAATGGGAAAAGGTTCCGCCCCACTCAATCCTTGAACAACATATCTCGAAGCAGATCGTCCACGTGCCGGACCGCATGGAGCGCCCCGCGCAGTCTGGCATGGTCCTTTTGCGATAGCCGCTTGAGCAAAATGGTGTTGGTCGCCTGGACGCCGTGCTCGATATCCTCACACTGCTGATCGAGGATAAGTTCGAGAAAGGTTTCATGCGCCTCATCCAGCATGTCGAGATCGTAAGCCCCGCCAAGGCCGAGCGCCTTGATGCTGGCGAGCCGCGCTGGCGTCGACCGCTCGATCACGTGATGGCAGATCGCCAGGATGCGCGCGGGTGCGACGATACCGAAAAGCCCGACCTTCTTCAGGTCGATCCGCCCCTGCCGCGTTCGCAGACCGCCGAACAGGTTGAACGCGGATTCGAATGGCAGCACCGCTTCGGCCAGCAGCCGCGCAAATCCAGCCTCCCCGCGCGCCGCCTCGAAGCTGCCGCGCCACAGATCGTTGGCGAGCGAAGCATCGCCATGCACGCTGCGCATGTCGAAGAAGATATCAACCGACAACAGGTCTTCCGGACTGGAATGCCGGATCCAGCCGTCGAGGCGCTCCCGCCAAGTCGCAACCGAGCCACGCCACTGCGGATTTTTGGCCATCACCCCGCCGGGACAATAGGGAACGCCGACCTCATGCAGGATGTCTGAGACGATGATCGAAAGCCGCTCAAACCAGTGATCGTGCTCACCGCCGGGGGCGCCCTCGGCGAACACCAGCGCGTTGTCCTGATCCATCGCGAGCAGGCTTTCGCCGCGCCCCGCCGAGCCGAGCACGACAAACGCATAGGGACAGGGCGGACCGCCCTGTCCGCTGTCTTGCAAGATTCTTTCCGCGAACAGAGCCGCCCGCCGGGTCAATTCGGCGACCTCGTGAGAAATCAACACCGCAATTTCGCGACTGGACAGGCCCTCCGCCAGCAGACCGGAGGCCAGGTGCGGCAGCTTGGCAAAGGCACGGGCCAGCTCGGGAACGCCCTCGGATCGCTCGATCTCGTCGCCGAGGATCACGGCGCCTTCGGCGCGCAGGTGCCGCAGATTGCGCATCGAAAGCGCCCCGCAAAGTTCGCCTTGCTCCGTTGTCACCCCGAGATGACGCACCTTGAGCCGGTCCATTCGCCCGATGGCGCGATACACGAGTGCATCGGCCGGCACCGTGACCAGCGGCCGGCTCGCGATCCGTTCGACCGGCATTTCAAGTGCAGGCGCCCCGTGCTCGGCCAGCGCACGCATGATGTCGCGTTCGGTGACGATGCCAGCTTGCTGCGGCGGAACGTTCGATTCGCCGGAAACGAACAGCGACGAGATGCGCTCCCGTACCATCCGGCCCAGCGCGCTTCCGATCGAGACGTCCGGCGGAACGATCTGGGGCGGAGCGCTCATGACATCGGCGACGCGGTGCCGGTATGGATAGCTGTCGATCCGCCCCAGCGTCCGCTCCGCCTCGATCCGATTCGGCGCGGTGACCGCCTCGACCCAACCGGCGCGATGCTCGCGGTCGAGCACGTCGGTGAGCGCGCGACAGGCCTGTTCGGCCTCCGCCAGCGTCCTGATGCCGCCTTCGCGCAGCTCGGGCAGCAGCGCGAGGAAAATTCGCGCGGCCAATGTCGCATCGCCAAGCGCGGAATGGCGCCCCTCGACCGCGATGCCGAGCCACGCCGCAAGCTGATCGGGCGAATATCCGGCAAGGTCGGGGGCGGCGACTTCCGCGAGCAGCCGCGTATCCAGGCTGCGCGGACGAGCCCAAGACAACCCAGCGCGGCGGCACTCCTCCCTCAGTATCGCGAGGTCGAACCCCAGCGTATGCCCAATGACCACCGCTCCGCCGATGAACGCGGACAATTCCGGCCAGACTTCAGCAAATGTCGGTGCCGCCGCGACCGTGGCATCCTCTATGCCATGGATCGCGCTGGCCGCGGCTGGGATCGGCACGTCTGGCCGCACCAGACGGCGAAACGGCGCTCGTTCATCGAACTTGCCGCCGACCAGCCGCACCGCCGCGATTTCTACCAGGCGCGCCGATTTCGGATCGAGCCCCGTCGTCTCGCTGTCGATGACGACGGCGTCAAGCGCGATCAAAGGCGTCGCGTTGCTTCCTCTGATCATCGATCGCGCTCCTGCCGTCCGGCGCGCTGCACGAGGTGGACAAGCCCTCGTCTTCTATGATCCCCTGGATGGGGGATGGATGCACCCCAGGACCTGGTCCAGGTTCAGGGTGGCTCAGGAGACGACATGCTGCAAGGCTGGGTCGTCGTCGCAGTGGCGCTCGCCTATATCGGGTTCCTCTTCGTGGTGGCGAGCTACGGAGACCGTGTGCGGCAGCTCGGCTGCGACGGCCGCTTGCGCCTGCTGATCTACCCGCTCTCGCTCGCGATCTACTGCACCTCGTGGACGTTCTTCGGCTCGGTCGGCCTGGCCTCGCGCACCGGCTTCGACTTCCTCACCATCTATGTCGGCCCGGTGCTGATGATCGTGCTCGGCGCGCCGCTGATCATGCGCATGGTGCGGCTCGCCAAGGCGCAGAACATCACCTCGATCGCCGACTTCATCGCCGCGCGCTACGGCAAGGGTCAGGCGGTCGCCGCCAGCGTCGCGCTGATCGCGATCGTCGGAACCATTCCCTACATCGCGCTGCAGCTGAAGGCCGTATCGTCCTCGCTCAGCACCATCCTGGTCCAGGTCGCCGGCGACACCGGGGTGGCGCAGCCGGTGCTCGGCGACATCGCCCTGTTCGTCGCGCTGTCGATGGCGGCCTTCGCCGTGCTGTTCGGCACCCGCCACATCGACGCCACCGAGCATCAGGACGGGCTGATGCTGGCGATCGCGGTCGAGTCGATCGTCAAGCTGTTCGCGTTCCTGGCGGTCGGCGTGTTCGTCACCTTCTGGATGTTCGACGGACCGGTCGCACTGTTCTCGCAGGCGATGGAACAGGCCAACACCGCCGCGGTGCTGACCCGCGAGCCGCAAATGGCGACGCTCGTCGCCATGACGCTCCTGTCGTTCGTCGCCATCCTGCTGCTGCCGCGGCAGTTCCACGTCACCGTGGTCGAGAACAACAGCGAGTCCG
>CAMDEB010000164.1 GCA_945893085.1 Rhodoplanes serenus
CTCGCCATGAGCCCGGGCGTGTCGCGCTCGGGCGCGACCATCGTCTCGGCGATGCTGCTCGGCGCCGACAAGCGCTCGGCCGCGGAATTCTCGTTCTTCCTCGCCATCCCGACCATGGCCGGCGCGTTCAGCTACGACCTCTACAAGAACTGGGGGCAGATGGGTGGCAGCAACACGGTGATGGTCGCGGTCGGCTTCGCGACCTCGTTCGTCGCCGGCTGGATCGTGGTGCGGATGCTGCTCGACTATGTGACGCGGCACGGCTTTTCGCTGTTCGCGTGGTGGCGGGTGCTGATCGGCTCGCTCGGCCTGATCGGGCTGGCGCTCGGGAAGTAGGTTACGCGCGGCGGATCTTGAACTGCCCGGTCTTGCGGAAACGCCAGAGGTACGACGGCACGATCGATTCGATCGCCGTCGGCTCGATGCCGAGCGCCTGCAGCGTGCGGCCTTCGCGTCCGGCCGCGTCCGATACCACGTTGTCCACCTTCAGCAGATCGACCTGATCGGGCGTCAGCGGCGGCTTCGGCAGGTATTGGAGAAATTGCGCCTTGAGCCGCGCCAGCGCGAACGGCAGCGGCACCAGCAGGCGCTTGCGCTCGATGGTCGCGAGCACATACTCCATTAGCGCCTTGAAGCTCTTCACCTCGGGACCGCCGAGCTCGTAGGTCGCGCCGGGCTTGGCTTCGCCGTCGACCGCGCGCGCGATCGCCTCCGCCACGTCGCCGACGAACACCGGCTGGAACCGGGTCGCGCCGCCGCCGATCAGCGGCAGCGCCGGGAGCAATTGCGCCAGCGCCGCGAACTTGTTGAAGAACGTGTCGTCCGGCCCGAACATGATCGAGGGCCGGAAGATGACGGCGTCCGGCGCGGCTGCCAGCACCGCCTTCTCGCCCAGCGCCTTGGCGCGGGCGTAGTGCGACGGCGAATTCTCGTCGGCGCCGATCGCCGAGACCTGGATCATGCGCGCGCCGTGCGCCGCGGCGGCCAGCGCCACCTGCTCGGCGCCGAACGTCTGCACCGTATCGAAGCGCTGGCGGCCGCGTTCGTAGAGGATGCCGACCAGGTTGATGACGATGTCGGCGTCGCGCGCCGCGGCCTCGACCGAGCGGGCGTTGCGCAGGTTGGCCTGCACCGCGTGGATCTGGCCGACCCGGCCGAGCGGCTGCAGATGGCCCGCCAGATCGGGACGGCGCACCGCGACGCGGATGCGGTAATGACGCTTGGCGAGCGCGCGCACCAGGTGGCGGCCAAGGAAGCCCGAGCCGCCGTAGATGGTGATCAGCGTGTCGTTGTGGCTCTGAAGGGTCATGGAACTCGCGCCAAGTGGGGACCGGTCCGCCGGAATACCAGGACCGGCCAAGCCCTGTATAGGGGCGTTATGCCTTCGATTGACAAGGCGAAAGGTGGGCTCTTATGTGTGCCTCACCTGCAAGCCCCCGTGCCCGGGTGGCGGAATTGGTAGACGCACTAGTTTCAGGTACTAGCGCCGCGAGGCGTAGGGGTTCGAGTCCCTTTCCGGGCACCATTTCCACGTTGGCCCATTAAAATCGCAGAACGCTTGCACGCCGGGCTCCAGGCCCGTCCGCCGTGCATGGCCGGCGCGATGCCCCTCTGCCGGCGCCGTGTCCTGAAGGCTGATGGCAACCGCCACCATTTTGGGGTAATTTTTTCGAGGGCCTGTCGGGCCTGACGCATCGATAAAAAAACTAGGCGAGGAAGCGATGGCAACCATGGACAGCGAACTGGTCGTGCGCGAATGCGCATTCGACATCATCAAGATCGTCCAGCAGCATAAGAATGACAACGCGCAATTGATCCGGGCGCTGCAAGACCCGCTGAAGCGGATCGTGGCGCAGCCCGATCTGTTGTCGCTCGGCGTCAAGCGGCAGGGCAATCACATCGATAATTCGAAGTACCTTTATTACGACGGACAGCTCGTCATCTCGCTAGACGAGTTTCCGAAGGGCAAACGCATCCCGCCGCACGACCATGGGGTTTGGGAAGCGCTCGCCGTCTACAAAGGCAGCTTCGATCACACGGTCTATGAACGCAAAGACGATGGCAGCAAGGAAGGCTATGCCGACCTCGAGGCCGTAGACGATCGCCGTCTGCATCCGGGCGACGTCGCCATTGTGGCGCAGCCTGCCGAGATCCACACCTTCGTTGCGCTGGAAGAGGGCACGTATTCGGTTACCGTCGTCGGTGGGCACTACGCGGAAACTCGGCACTATTTCAAGCCGGAAGAAAAAACCTGCGTCGCCCGCAAACCGCAAGTCGTCAAATGATCGTTCGTTTTGCTCCGCCTCGCTGGCGGAGCCGCCGCGATCTTGCGTGACCAAAGAACGCCCGGCCTCGGCTTGTCCCGATCGCCGGGCGTTTTGCTGCCAGCGGCCGGCTGACCCAGCCGAAGACAATAACCACGGGAGGAAAAGATGAAATCGTTGAGGCGCGCCGCAATGATCGGGCTGTTGTTCGCTCTTCCCGTTACGGCTTCAGCTCAGACCGCGTATCCGGATCGCACGATTCGCTTCATCGTCTCCGCGTCCGCCGCCGGCGGGACCGATATCATCGCCCGTCTGGTGGCCCAGCAATTGAACGCGCTGTGGAACCAGCCGGTCATCGTCGAGAACAGGACCGGCGGCGGCGGCAACATTTCGGCGCAGTTCGTCGCACGCTCACAACCGGACGGCTACACGTTGTTCGTGACGTTCGGCGGCATCCTGACGATCAACCCGTTTCTCTTCAAGGAACTGGGGTTCGACCCGGACAAGGATTTCATCCCGATCACAAGCCTGGCGTCGTCCGCCTTTGTGATGTCGGTGAACCCGAGCGTGCCGGCGAAGACCGTCAACGAATTCATCGCCTATGCAAAATCCAAACAGCCCACCAAGCTCAACTGGGCGTCGACCAACAAGGGCAGCCCCGACCATCTCTCCGGCGAGCTGTTCAGTCTGATGTCCGGCGTGCCGATGAACCACATTCCTTATCGCGGCGGCGCGGACGCATTGCTCGATATCCTCGGCGATCGTGTGCCCATGGGCTATATCTCCATTCCAGCGGCGCTCGCCCATTTCAGGGCCGGAAAGCTGATCCCGCTCGGTGTGACCAACAACGCGCGCTCGCCGCTCTTGCCGGAGGTGCCGGCTATTTCGGAGGCGCTTCCGGATTTCAACGTGCAGACATGGTTCGGCGTGTGGGCGCCGGCTGGAACGCCGCCGGCGGTGGTCGAGAAAATCTACGCGGGGATCAAAGAGGTGCTGCAGACGGAAGCCGTGCGGCAGAAACTCGTCGCCAACGGATACACGCCGGGCGGCGCGCCGTCGGCGGAGTTCGGCAAGTTCGTCAAGGACGAAACCGGCAAGTACGGAAAGATCATCCAAAGCATCGGCTTGGAAAAAAACTGAGGCCAAGTTGCCGCGCCAAGGGGTGAAATCGCTCGACAGCGAAACCGGGGCGGTTTACACAGGCCCTTGATTTCATTGGGTTAAGATATTGCAAGGGACAATCCTCCCGGGCACCGGTCAAGCCGACTGAGCCGGCTGGCGGAGACACCAGATGCGTGAAGATGTCGTCGGTCGAGCCAACGTCGAGGACACGCCGGAGCTCGCCGCCTACTACGCGGCGCTCGGCAAGCAGGAAACCTACGCGCTCTGGACCGTCGCCAACGACATCGAGCCCTGGCAGCCGCAGCCGGCGTCGCTGCCGATGCTGTGGCGCTATGAGGCGATGCGCCCGTTGGTGCTGCAGGCGCTCGATCTGGTCAGTCCCGAGAAGGCCGGCCGCCGCGTCATCGCGCTGGAAAATCCCGGCCGCAAGGGACTGTCGGCCTGCGTCGGCTGGCTGTACTCCGGCCTGCAGGTGATGCGGCCGGGCGAGGCCGCCAATGCGCACAATCATGCATCGGCGGCGTTGCGCTTCATCATGGAGGGCGCCGGCGCCTACACGGTGGTGGACGGCCACAAGATGGATCTCGCCGAAGGCGACTTCGTCATCACCCCGAATGGCACCTGGCATGACCACGGCGTCGATGCCGGCGGCAAGACCACCGTCTGGCAGGACGGGCTCGACATGCTGCTGCTCAATCAGCTCGACGCGAATTTCTACGCCGTACATCCGGAGACGGTGCAGAAATCGAACCATCCGCTCAACGATACGGTCGCGGTCTACGGCGGCCCGGGTCTGCTGCCGGCTGGCGAGACTTGGAGCAAGCCGTATTCGCCGCTGCTCAAGTACCAATGGGCGCCGACCTACGAGACGCTGGTGAAGGCGTCGCAGGCGACCGATGGCTCGCCCTACGACGGCACCATCATGCAATACGTCAATCCGGCGACCGGCGGTCCGGTGATGAAGACGCTCGGCGCGCACATCCAGTTGCTGCGCGCGGGCGAGCGCACCAAGGCGCACCGCCACACCGGCTCGATCGTCTATAACGTCGCCAAGGGCTCAGGACATTCGATCATCGGCGGCAAGCGGTTCGACTGGAAGAAGAACGATATCTTCGTCGTTCCATCCTGGGCCTGGCACGAGCACGCCAACGCCTCCGAGCGCGAGGATGCGGTGCTGTTCTCGTTCAGCGACCTGCCTTCGATGCACGCGCTTGGTCTGTATCGCGAAGAGGCTTACGCCGAGAATGGCGGCCAGCAACAGCTTGCTCATTGACGCCAGATATCGTTGACCAGACATCGCTTCCGAGGAAACCGCAATGACCATCCGTCTGCACCGTGGCGATCTTCCCGACATCGCGCGCTACAAGGGTGCGGTGGCGGTCGACACCGAGGCGATGGGTCTGGATCCGCACCGCGACCGGCTCTGCCTGGTGCAGCTCTCGGCCGGCGACGGCACGGCCGACGTGGTGCAGATTCCGGCGGGCAAGCATGACGCGCCGAATCTCAAGCGGTTGCTCGGCGACACCTCGATCCTGAAGATTTTCCACTTCGCGCGTTTCGACCTCGCCATGCTCTACAACACGCTCGGCGTCATGCCGTTGCCGGTGTACTGCACCAGGACCGCGTCGCGTCTGGTGCGCACTTACACCGACAAGCATGGGCTGAAAGACCTCGCGCGCGAAATGCTCGGCGTCGACCTGTCGAAGCAGCAGCAGAGTTCCGACTGGGGCGCCGACACGCTCAATGACGCCCAGCTCTCCTATGCGGCGTCCGATGTGCTCCACCTGCACGCGCTGAAGGACAAGTTCGACGCCATGCTGGCGCGCGAGGGCCGTGCCGAGCTGGCGGCGGCCTGCTTCCGCTTCCTGCCGGACCGTGTCAGGCTCGATCTCGCCGGCTGGGCGTCCGAGGACATCTTTGCCCATTCCTGATGCCGTGCGGCAGACCGCCGCCGTCAGCGGGCCACATTCAGGGGATTTTTAAGCTGCGGGTCCGTACAATAGGCGCCACGAACGCGATTCCGCGCGGGTAGGATGAATCGACAGCCGAACGCATCCACGCTGGACGAGGTGGCAGGCCACGGCCTGACCGCGGGCCGGCCCGACAGCGGACGAATCTTCCGCCGCGCCATGCGTCACAGCCGATACGTCCGCGTGCTGCGCGTGGCGATTCCGGCGGCGCTGATCGCGCTCATTGTGACCGTCGCGCTGGCGGCCTGGCTCGATCCGTTGCGCATTCTCCGGTTGCCCGGCGATATCGGCGGCCTGGTAATCTCCGGCACCAAGATCACCATGGCGCAGCCCAAGCTCAGCGGCTACACGCGTGACGCGCGGTGGTACGAACTTACCGCTGCCGCCGCGGCGCAGGACATCACCAAGCCCGATATCGTCGAGCTGAAGGAAATCCGCGCCAAGCTGGAGATGGCGGACAAGAGCACGATGAACCTGACGGCCTTGGACGGGGTGTTCGACCGCAAGACCGGCGTGCTCACGCTCGGCCGCCAGATTGTGCTGACCACCTCGACCGGCTACGAGGTGCGCCTCTCCGAAGCGGTGGTCGACACCGGCAGCGGCAACGTCGTCTCGAACAAGCCGGTCGAAGTGAAGATGACGCAAGGCACCCTCAGCGCCAACCGGCTGGAAGTGACCGCGTCCGGCGACGTGGTTCGCTTCGAAGGCGGCGTGGCGATGAATTTGGATCTCAGCGGTGACCCACCGGTGGTGAGACCGTGAGCGCTTGGCCTCGTGCATTCCGTCGTGGCAAGCGCGCGATCATCGGCGCGGGTGCACTGACGATGGTTGCCGCGTCGGTCGCGGCGGCGCCGGCGGTCAACAAGGGTCCGCCGAACGCGCTCCAGGGTTTCTCGCAGAATCGCGACCAGCCGGTGCAGATCGAGGCGGCGACGCTGGAGGTGCGCGACAAGGACAAGGTCGCGACGTTCAGCGGCAACGTCAAAGTGGTGCAAGGCGACACCGTGATGCGGTGCAAATCGCTGGTGGTGTTCTACGACGGCCAGGCCAAGCCCGGCGCGGGCGGCATGAAGACCGCCTCGACCGGGTCGGGCAGCCAGCAGCAGATCAGCAGGCTCGAAGCCAAGGGCGGCGTCGTCGTCACCCAGAAGGACCATACCGCGACCGGCGACACCGGCCTGTTCGACATGCAGAGCAACACGGTGACGCTGCTGGGCAACGTCATGGTCAGCCAGGGCCAGAACGTCATGCGCGGCGAGCGGCTGGTGGTCGACCTGACCTCGGGCGTGTCGCGGGTCGAATCCGGCAAGTCTCACGGGCCGGTGCGCATGCTGATCCAGCAGCAGCCATCCAACGCGGCGCGCGACGGCGGCGCCGCGGCTCCGAACGCGCCCAGGCTCGGGCCATCGCGACCGTCTTCGTCGAACTGAGCTGGCGGGGTAAAGCGCGCCCTCCGGTTGAATGCCGGGCAGCGAGCGACTATCACCGTCGCACCCAGCCGGAGCCGGAACGCAGGTGTTCAACGATATCCTCGCGCTGTTTCGCCGCCGTCGCGCGCCCCTGCGGCGGCGCAGGCCGGCCGGCAACGGTCGCTGGCGGATCAATCTGGCGGATCTGGGCGGGGCGGTCTTGGGCGGAACAGGCTTGGCCGGGCGCAAGCGCGGCGATTCCGCCTCCCAGCAGCCTCGCAGCGCCGCGGCCGCGGCCCGGCAGGCGGCGCAGCAGCATTCCGCCGAACACGGCTACCTCGCCGCCCACGCGGTGGAGAAAAGCTTCGTCGGGCGCAAGGTGGTGAAGGGCGCTTCGCTCTATGTGCGCCGCGGCGAGGCGGTCGGTCTGCTCGGGCCGAACGGGGCCGGCAAGACCACCATCTTCTACATGATCACCGGCCTGGTGAAGGCCGACCGCGGCCGCATCGAGCTCGACGGCCACGACGTCACCGGCCTGCCGATGTACCAGCGTGCGCGATTGGGAATCGGCTATCTGCCGCAGGAGGCCTCGATCTTTCGCGGCATGAACGTCGAGGGCAACATCCGCGCCGTGCTCGAGGTCGCCGAGAAGAGCAAGAAGCGGCGTGAATACGAGCTTGATGCGCTGCTCGACGAATTCAACATCGCACGCCTGCGCAAGAGTCCGACGATTGCGCTTTCCGGCGGTGAGCGGCGGCGCGTCGAGATCGCGCGCGCGCTGGCGTCGCGGCCGAACTACATGCTGCTCGACGAGCCGTTCGCCGGCATCGATCCGATCGCGGTGGGCGATCTCCAGGTCCTGGTGCGCCATCTCACCCAGCGCGGCATCGGGGTGCTGATCACCGACCACAATGTGCGCGAAACGCTGGGGCTGACCGACCGCGCCTACATCATCTATTCCGGTGAGGTGCTGATGGAGGGCCGGACCGAGGATATCGTGAACAATCCCGAGGTCCGAAGGCTCTATCTGGGCGAGGAATTCCGCCTCTAGCCCAGAGCGGCTCGCCAAGCCGGCCTGCAAGAGCGTTGCACAGAATCCACGCTGTGGGAGGTCGTTATCGGCCTTTACCGCAACGCGGTATACACAACCGACAGAACAGGATAAGCAAGAACCGGACCAACTCGGACCGACGATGGCGCTATCGCAAAGACTTCAGATTCGGCAGAGCCAAGCGCTCGTGATGACGCCGCAGCTGATGCAAGCCATCAAGCTGCTGCAGCTTTCGAACCTGGATCTGGCCACCTACGTGGAGGGGGAGCTCGAACGCAACCCCCTGCTCGAACACGCCGAAGGCGAAGCACCGGTGTCCGAGCCCGACCAGGGCACCACCGAGCCGCGGCCGGCGGGCGAAGACGGGGCCGACGCCGGCGAATGGATCGGCGAGGAGCTCGAGACCAGCCGGACCGCGATCGAGGACCGGCTCGGCACCGATCTCGAAAACGTCTTTCCCGACGATGCCAGCCAGACCGCTGCCCCACGTCCGAGCGCCGAGCAGCCGATGGCCTATTCGGAATGGGCGGGCACCGGCCAGGGCGGGCATGCCGATGGCGACTACAACCTCGAAGCCTTCGTCTCGGCCGAGATCACGCTCGCAGGCCATCTCGCCGAGCAGCTCGCCGTGGCGACATCCGATCCGGTCCGCCGCTTGATCGGGCAGTATCTGATCGATCTTGTCGATGAAGCGGGCTACCTCGGCGGCGACCTGGCGGAGGTTGCCGAAAAGCTGGGCGCGCCGCTCGCCGAGGTCGAGGCGGTGCTCGCGATCGTGCAGGGCTTCGATCCGCCGGGCGTGTGTGCGCGCAACCTCACCGAATGCGTCGCGCTCCAGCTCAAGGAGCGCGACCGCTACGATCCGGCGATGGCCGCGCTGGTCGGCCGGCTCGACCTGCTCGCCAAGCGCGACCTCGCAGGCTTGCGCCGACTCTGCGGTGTCAGCGACGAAGATCTCACCGACATGATCGCGGAAATCCGCAATCTCAATCCGAAGCCCGGACTGGCGTTCGGCTCGACGCTTGTGCAGCCGATCGTGCCCGACGTGTTCGTGCGTCCCGGCCCCGATGGCGGCTTCATCGTCGAGTTGAATTCCGATACCTTGCCGAAGGTGCTGGTCAATCAGAGCTACCACGCCGTGCTGTCGAAGAACGCGTCGAAGCCGACCGACAAGAACTATCTCGCCGAATCGATGCAGTCGGCGATCTGGCTCATTCGCGCGCTCGATCAGCGCGCCAAGACCATCCTCAAGGTGTCGACCGAGATCGTGAAGCAGCAGGACGCTTTCTTCGCGCACGGCGTCCAGCATCTGCGTCCGCTCAACCTCAAGACCATCGCGGACGCGATCAGCATGCACGAGTCGACCGTGTCGCGCGTGACCGCGAACAAATATATGGCGACCAATCGCGGCATTTTCGAATTAAAATACTTCTTTACGTCGGCGATCGCCGCCTCCGACGGCGGCGACACC
>CAMDEB010000165.1 GCA_945893085.1 Rhodoplanes serenus
TCGCCGACGGCGTCGTGTCGCTCGGCCCGATCCCGCTCGGACAGACCGCCCCGCTGTTCTGACGATCACTCGTTGTCGGCCGCGTAGGGCCGCGGCAGCGGCTCGGTCGGCAATGTCGGGTGCGCACGGCCGAAGTCGGGCGCAGCCGAATCCTGGCCGATCTCGACGATGCCGCGGCGAATCGCCCGCGTCCGCGTGAAGTGATCGAACAGCGCGTCGCCGTTGCCGCTGCGGATCGCCCGCGTGAGCTGCGACAGATCCTCGTTGAAGCGGCCGAGCATCTCCAGCACCGCGTCCTTGTTGTAGAGGAATACGTCGCGCCACATGGTCGGGTCGGACGCGGCGATGCGGGTAAAGTCGCGGAAGCCGCCGGCGGAGAACTTCAGCACCTCGGAGCGCGTCACCGCGCCCAGTTCGTCGGCGGTGCCGACGATGGTGTAGGCGATCAGGTGCGGCAGGTGGCTGGTGATGCCGAGCACCATGTCGTGGTGCTCGGCGGACATGGTTTCGACATTGGCGCCGAGCGCGATCCAGAAGCTCTTGAGCTTCTCGACCGCCGCCTGGTCCGCATTCTCCGGCGGCGTCAGGATGCACCAGCGGTTGACGAACAGCTCGGCAAAGCCTGAGTCGGGACCGGAATGTTCGGTGCCGGCGACCGGATGCGCCGGAATGAAATGCACGCCGGCGGGCACGTGAGGGGCCATGTCGCGCAGCACGGAGCCCTTGACCGAACCGACGTCGGAGACGATCGCGCCCGGCTTGAGATGCGGGCCGATCTCCTCGGCCACCGCGCCGCAGGCGCCGACCGGGATGCTGACGATCACCAGATCGGCGCCCTCGACCGCGGCCGTGTTGCTCTCCACCACCTGATCGGCAAAGCCGAGTTCGGCGACACGCTTGCGTGTTTCCGCCGAGCGTGAGGTTGCGACGATCGAGCGCGCCGCGCCCTGGGTCCGGACCGCGCGCGCAATCGAGCCGCCGATCAGGCCGGTGCCGATCAGTGCGAGGCGGTTGAAGAGGGGCTTTGCTGTTGTCACCGGACGTCACCGCTTGCCCGTTCTGGGTTCTTGCCGCTTGCTCGGTGCGCTCCCTCCCCCGCAAGCGGGAGAGGTTGCACCGAGTATGTGGCGCGCTCAAACATCACTTCGCCTTCCCCATGAACTCGGTGAGCGCCGCGACAACCAACCGGTTCGCCTCTTCGCTGCCGACGGTCATGCGCAAGGCATTCGGCAGCTTGTAGGCGCCGACCTGACGCAGCACCAGGCCGCGCCTGGTCAGGAACGCGTTGGCGTCGGTGGCGGTGCGGCCCTTTTCATGGGTGAAATGGATCAGCACGAAGTTCGCCACGCTCGGCGTCACCTCCAGTCCGAGCTTGCCGATTTCCTCGGTCAGCCAGGCGAGCCACTTGGTGTTGTGCTCGCGCGCGCGCTCCTGATGCTCGTTGTCCCTGATCGCGGCGATGCCGGCGGCGATCGCCGCCGAATTGACGTTGAACGGCCCGCGGATGCGGTTGACCGCATCGACGACATGCGCAGGGCCATACATCCAGCCGAGCCGCAGCGCGGCGAGCCCGTGGATCTTCGAGAACGTGCGGGTCATCACCACGTTGTCGCTGGTGGCGACGAGTTCGATGCCGGCTTCGTAGTCGTTGCGGCGGACGTATTCGGCGTAGGCCGCGTCCAGCACGAACAGCACATGCGGCGGGAGCGCCTTGTGCAGGCGCTTGATCTCGTCGAACGGCAGATAGGTGCCGGTCGGGTTGTTCGGGTTGGCGAGGAAGACGATCTTGGTCTTCGCCGTCACCAGCTTCAGGATGGTGTCGACGTCGGCCGTGTAATTCTTCTCCGCCGCGACCACGGGCTTGGCGCCGGTGCCGAGCGTCGCGATCGGGTACACCAGGAAGCCGTGTGTGGTGTGGATCGCCTCGTCGCCATCGGCGAGGTAGGCGCGCGCCAGCAGGTTGAGCAGATCGTCGGAGCCTGCGCCGCAGACGATGCGTGCCGGGTCGAGCCCGAACGCGCGGCCGATCGCGTCGCGCAAATCGGACGCGGAACCGTCGGGATAATCCTCCAGGTGCTTTCCGGTCGCCGCGTAGGCCGCGAGCGCGTGCGGGCTCGGCCCGAGCGGCGTCTCGTTCGATGAAAGCTTGAACACCTTGGCGACGCCCGGCGCGCTGCTCTTGCCGGGCACATAGGCCTCGATTTCGAGCACGCCGGGGCGTGGTTGGGGACGGTTGGCGGTCATGTTCGTGCCAGAGGAGGTTAGGCGGACGATCAGCGCTTTGCGGCCGGCACCGTATAGCGGGTCGCGTGGCTGCCGACGAGAGCCGTGGAACGGACCGTGGCCCCGGCCCGGGTCAGCGCGGCGGTCAGCTCGTCGAGCTTGCGCCCGGCCGGCAACGACGCCAGCAGCACCGCGCCGCGGTCGAACTCGGGGTCCGGCACGGCGATGATCTCGGCCACGGTCGACACCTCGCTTGCCGCAGCTGCGCTCCAATTCGCCAGATGCAGGCTCCACACCTCGACTTCGGTCACCATGGCGTCGGCCGACGCTCGCGAGACCACGAACACCGGCAGCGCGGCCGGATGGTCGGCGCGGTCGATGAACGGCAGCCGCGCGATAACCTTTGGCGCGCTCTCGAACTCGAGCGCCGTCCACCAGGCGCCGGCGTTGGGCGCGGCGAAGGCCGGCGCCAGCCCGAGATCGCCCTTCGATTCCGACACCGCGGCCACCACGCTCGCGGCGCCCAGATGCGGCACGAACGGCACGGTGAAGCCAAAATGAAAGCGCGCGCTGTCGCGCATCAGCGCGTCGCCGGCGGACAGGTCGGCGTGCACCGAAAACGGCGCCTGCACATGGGTGAAGGTCGAGATGATGACGCGCCAGATGCTCTCGGCGGTGTCGAGCGGCAGGATGCCGTGGTGGCGCTGCACCAGGCGGCGCATCATGTCGGCCTCGCGGGCCGGCCGGAAGGCCGAGCCGGATTCGGCGGTCTTCTTGGTGGCGATCAGCCGGCCGATGATCTCGCCGCGCTCCATCAAGAGGCCATGCATGGTCTCATCAATGCGGTCGATCTCCTTGCGGAGGTCGCCCAGCGCCGGCGCGTCTTTGCGGGATGGTTCTTTCATTTTGGCATCGGTCTCGGCCCCGGCCATTGATAGGCAGGGCAGGGCCCGAAATCAAAGAAAACGTTGACATCGACGGCCGCCGATACCTACCTAACCCCCTGATAATCGAGCCTATCTGGCTGTCGGGATGGAAATGGTCGAGCTGAGCGCACCGGACGCACAGGCCCCCTCGCGCGAGGCGGACAGCCCGCGCGACTCCCTCGTCGTGCGCTTCGGGCCCGACAGGCCGCTCAAGCTCGACGCCGGTGTCGAGCTGTCGCCGTTCCAGGTCGCCTACAAGACCTACGGCGCGCTCAACGCCGATCGGAGCAACGCCGTGCTGATCTGCCACGCGCTCACCGGCGACCAGCACGCGGCCAGCGAAAATCCGGTGACCCGGAAACCGGGCTGGTGGGAGACCCTGGTCGGGCCGGGCAAGCCGATCGACACCGAGCGCTATTTCGTCATCTGCCCGAACGTGATCGGCGCCTGCCTGGGGACGTCGGGACCGGCCTCGATCAATGCCAAGACCGGGCAGCCGTGGGGACTGGAATTTCCCGTCATCACCATCCGCGACATGGTGCGGGCGCAGGCCATGCTGCTCGACGAGTTGCAGATCGACTCGCTGTTCGCGGTTGCCGGCGGCTCGATGGGCGGCATGCAGGTGCTGCAGTGGGCGGCGAGCTATCCGCAGCGCGTCTACGCGGCGCTGCCGATTGCCTGCTCGACGCGGCACTCGGCGCAGAACATCGCCTTCCACGAGGTCGGCCGCCAGGCGGTGATGGCCGATCCGGAATGGCGCGGCGGCCGCTATCTGGTCGAGGGCACCAACCCGCGGCGCGGGCTCGCGGTCGCGCGCATGGGCGCGCACATCACCTATCTCTCGGACGCCGCGCTGCACCGGAAGTTCGGCCGCAAGTTCCAGGATCGCGAGAGCGTGACGTTCTCGTTCGACGCCGATTTCGAGGTCGAGTCCTATCTGCGCCATCAGGGCAGCACCTTCGTCGATCGGTTCGACGCCAATTCGTATCTGTATCTGACGCGGGCGATGGACTATTTCGATCTCGCCGCGGACTACTCGGGCGCGGTGGCCAATGCCTTCAAGGGCGCCGAGACGCGGTTCTGCGTGGTGTCGTTCACCTCGGACTGGCTGTTCCCGACCTCGGATTCGCGCGCCATCGTGCATGCGCTCAACGCCGCCGGCGCCCGCGTGTCGTTCGCCGAGATCGTGACCGACAAGGGCCACGACGCCTTCCTGCTCGAGGAGCCGGAGCTGTTCGCGATCGTGCGCGGCTTCCTCGAGGGCGCGGCGCGCTCGCGCGGACTAGCACCGGCCAGTTCTGCGCCGGCCAGTTCTGCGCCGGCAAGGAAATGACCATGCTTTCGCGGCTCAAGCGCGATCTCACCATGGCGGAGGCGGCTCGCGCGCCGGGCGGCGCCCGCCTCGATCTGTTGATGATCGCCGATATGGTCGAGCGCGGCGCCAAGGTGCTCGACGTCGGCTGCGGCGACGGCGAGCTGTTGCGCTTGCTGGCCGAACGCCGCGACGTCGACGGCCGCGGCATCGAGCTGTCGCGCGAGGGCGTCAACGAGGGCGTCGCCAAGGGCCTCGCCGTGATCCAGGGCGACGCCGACACCGACCTCGCCGACTATCCCGACGACGCCTTCGACTACGTCATCCTCTCGCAGACCTTGCAGGCCACCCGCCAGCCGCGCGTGGTGCTCGAGCACATGCTGCGCATCGGCCGGCATGCGGTGGTGTCGTTTCCGAATTTCGGCCACTGGAAAATCCGCCTGCAGGTCGGGCTCGGCGGCCACATGCCGCGCACCGACAACCTGCCCTATGACTGGTGGGATTCGCCGAACATCCACTTCTGCACCATCAAGGACTTCCGTCAGCTCTGCATGGTGTCGGGGGCCAAGATGGAACGGGCGGTGGCGCTGAACGCCTGGGGCACGCCGCTGCGGCTGAACGCGCCGTGGTGGTTCTGGAACCTGTTCGGCGAGCAGGCGGTGTTCCTGCTCAGCCGGGGCCGATAGTAGTTCTAGTATTACTGGTATTGCCGCGGGTTCGGCGACAGATGATTCGCCGAAATGCAAGTGCATTAACCGGTGGCTTCCACAATAACCAAGCTTATTAAGCAGCTATGCGTGGAACGGGATTGCACTATGCGCTTATTACCGCATAGCAAAACGCTTGTTGTTGTGGGGAGTTAGCCTCTCCACTCCCACTCATCTTTAACATATTCAAAGAATTCATAAGACCCGCCGCATTTTGCTCTAGAAATAGCCACCTCCGACCTGCCATTCCGCAGCCGATGCTGCATTGCGGCATCGGGGGTACATCAACAAAAAGGGACTGTCGGAATGATTTTCGGAAGAACAAAAACGTTGCTGCTGTTGTGTTCGGTCGCATTGCTCGCCACGCCCGCGCTCGCCAAGCCGTCACGGACGGCGGACGCGGCCTCCGTCAGCCGGAGCCAGTCGCAGGTCGAATTCACCGACATGAGTGCACGGCGACGGCCTCATGCGAAACGCTCCCGGGCCTATGTCAAACGCGTTCGGCACGTCCGGGTGTACCGCCAGCGCGTCGCGCGTGCGGCACCCATCGTCCGTGCGGCGGCGTTCGCTCCCATGGTCGATATCCACGGCGTTGGCGAGCGGAGGCCGATCGGCGCGATTGAATCGGCGCCGCGCTTGAGCCGCCGCGCGGCCGCCGTGCCGCAGTCGAACCCGGGACTTTCGGCGTTCGGCAGCACCGGCGTGGTCGCCGAGGCGCGCCGCTATATCGGCACCAATCCGACCGGACATTCGAGCCTGTGGTGCGCGCGGTTCATGAATCTCGTGCTGGAGCGCAGCGGCCACCGCGGCAGCGGCTCGAACTTTGCGCGCTCGTTCGCGTCCTACGGACAACGTGTTTCCGGCCTGCAGGTCGGCGCCATCGCGGTGATGTCGCGCGGCGGCGGCGGCGGCCACGTCGGCGTCGTCAGCGGCATCGACGCCAGCGGCAACCCGATCATCATCTCGGGCAACCACAACCGCCGCGTCGGCGAGTCGGTTTATCCGCGCGGGCGCATCTACGCCTATGTGATGCCGTAACGCATCGTTGCACCATCACAGCCGTCATGGCTGGGCTTGACCCGGCCATCCATCCTCTTCACTTCGCAAGAAAGATGGACCCCCGGGTCAAGCCCGGGGGTGACGGTTGAATGGTGGCGGCGGAATGCATTCGCCACCGACCTCTTAGGAACGAACTCCGCATCCGCCGCGTTTCCCGGGGCATGGATGCCCGGCCGGACCGCTCCTCTCCCACCGTTGTCGAAGCCGATATCCCGGCGCGGCTCGATCGCCTGCCTTGGGGCCCCTTCCACACCCGGGTCGTGGCGGCGCTCGGCATCACCTGGATCCTCGACGGGCTCGAAGTCACGCTCGCCGGCACGGTGGCCGGCGCGCTGAAGGCGAGCCCGGTGCTGCACTTCAGCAATGCCGATGTCGGTCTCGCCGCCAGCGCCTATCTCGCGGGCGCCGTGCTCGGTGCGCTGTTCTTCGGCTGGCTGACCGACCGGATCGGCCGCAAGAAGCTGTTCTTCATCACGCTTGCGGTCTATCTCTGCGCCACCGCGGCGACCGCGTTCTCGTGGGACCTGTGGAGCTTCGCGCTGTTCCGTTTCCTCACCGGCGCCGGCATCGGCGGCGAGTACGCGGCGATCAACTCGACCATCCAGGAGCTGATTCCGGCGCGCGTGCGCGGTTGGACCGATCTCGTCATCAACGGCAGCTTCTGGATCGGCGCCGCGCTCGGCGCGCTCGGCGCGGTGGTGCTGCTCGATCCGGCGGTGATCGATCCCGAATTGGGCTGGCGGCTCGCGTTCCTGATCGGCGCCTTGCTCGCCCTGGTGATCTTGTTCATGCGGCTGTGGCTGCCGGAGAGTCCGCGCTGGCTGATGATCCACGGCCGTGCGGAGGAGGCGGAGCGCATCGTCGCCGACATCGAGCGCAAGGTTCTGGATGCAGGCGCGCCACTGCCGTCCGAAAGCCTGCCGCGTATTCGCCTGCATGGGCGCAGTCATACGCCGCTCGCCGAGGTGGCCCGCACGCTGCTGCGGCGCCATCGCCGCCGCACCTTGGTCGGCCTCAGCCTGATGACCGCGCAGGCGTTCTTCTACAACGCGATCTTCTTCACCTATGCGCTGGTGCTCACCGATTTCTACGACGTCCGGGCGGACCAGGTCGGCTGGTACATCCTGCCGTTCGCGGCCGGTAATTTCCTCGGACCGCTGATCCTCGGGCGGCTGTTCGACGCGCTCGGCCGCCGGCCGATGATCGCGTTCACCTACATCATGTCGGGCGTGCTGCTGGCGGGCAGCGGCTATCTGTTCGCGCAAGGCGTGTTGACCTCGACGCAGCAGACGCTGGCCTGGATGGTGATCTTCTTCTTCGCCTCGGCGGCGGCGAGCTCGGCCTATCTGACGGTGAGCGAAACCTTCCCGCTGGAAATCCGCGCGCTCGCCATCGCCTTCTTTTACGCGGTCGGCACCGGGGTCGGCGGCGTCGCGGGGCCGTGGCTGTTCGGCGCGCTGATCGACACCGGCTCGCGCACGAGTGTGTTCGGTGGCTACCTGCTCGGCGCCGGCCTGATGGTCGCAGCCGGCGTGATCGCGGCGCTGTTCAGCATCCCGGCCGAGCGCAAGCCGCTGGAGCAGGTGGCAAGGCCCTTGGCCTTCATCGACTAGAACGGCAGCTTCGCCTCGCGCACTGAGATCGTGTCGCCGGTCGCGATCTCGCCGCCCTCGATCACCTCGGCATAGACGCCGCAATCGGCGTGGCCGTAACACTTCATCAGCAGGCGCGGCACGGGAATGTCGCGGATCGCGGTTTCGGGATCGACCTCGGTCGCCGCGCAACGCACAATCCGCTTGATGACCTTCAACCGCGCCGAACGCCCCACCCTGATCTCCGAGCCCATCAGCTCGAACTCGTGCCACGCCGGCCAGCCCGAGACGTGCACATTTCCGCGGAAGCGCAGCGGGTTCACCGGCGCGCCGGCGGCATCCTCCAGCGCCTGCACCGAGGCGAGGTTGATGATCGACACCACCTGCTTCGCCACGTCGGAGAAGCTGTGGCCTTCGGCATACAGCACCTTCGGCGGACCGCGCAGCTCGTCGGCGACGTGCTCGGCGAAGAAGCGCTCGATGCTGGCGCGGCCCTCCGCCGTGCGCAGATCGCCGCGCGCCGCCTCCCGGTTTTCGTAACGCACCGTCAGCACATGGCTGCTCTCGTCGAACGCCGTGCGCAGCTCCGCGAGGCGCGCGTTGCGCATCAATTCCAAGAAGCGGATTTTCGGAAAATACTGCGGCTTCTGCGGATCGAACTTGGACGGACCGTTCTCGATGGCGTAGGCGCGGTCGAATGGCAGACTGCGGTGCGCCGCACGCACGACGCGCGGCAATGCCTCCGGCGAAAGCCCCTTCACCGGATACCTGTACATCGACTCGACCTTAGCTACATTTGGAGTTGGGGACACGTTTCACCGCCATCGTCTTATTCAAAAGCGAAGATGGAAAGCCGCTTTTCACGCATGAATGGGATCAAATGCGGTTCGTAATAGACGTTGTGCGGATTTGGTAGTACGGGCGGCATTTGACCGGCTCTCAGCTCTCGCGTCAGGGCATCGATGGCGACGGTCCTGTCGGCCGCATCGGCCATCCGCCTGCTCGGCAAATAAGTAAAAATCGTGATGAGCAGTAGAGCAGCCAAGGCCATTGCCCGGCTCGTGGCCGGCGCCCAAGCGGCCACTCCAGCAAGCCTCCAACCCAATGCGGCGATGCTGGCCCAAAACAGAATGCTGAAGGTGGCATAGCGGCTGGCAAGCTGGTGTTCGGGGTCGCTCGTGCCGCCGCGGCCCAAAGACACCATCAGGGCAGTGCCGGCAGCAAAACACGCAATCAAAAGAAGCGCGAGCGTTCGGGGATCAGCCACGCGCCGGTCTTTGATCGCGGACAACGTCAGCCACGCGAAGAGCGCCAAGATCGCTGCGCCGATACCTCCAAAAATGATCGCTCCCTCGAGGCGCCAATACTGTGCGACCGCGCCCATCAGCCCGAGCGAGTGTTCAGCGACCTTTCGTAACCCTTCTCCGGAGACA
>CAMDEB010000166.1 GCA_945893085.1 Rhodoplanes serenus
AAGCTGCTAAAAATCATCGAGACATGGCCGCCCATCACGTCGTTGATCGCCGGATTCGCGCCGCGGAACGGCACGTGCGTCATCTTGATGCCGGCCATGGTTTCGAAAAGGACCCCCGCAAGATGGTTGCCGGTACCGGCGCCGCCGGAGCCGTAGGTGAGTTTCCCCGGTTCCTTCTTGGCCAGTTCGATCAGCTCCCGCACCGAGCGGGCCGGCACCGAGGGACCGACCACCAGCACGATCGCGCTCCTCGCGATCATGCCGATCGGCGCGAAATCCTTGCGGGGATCGTACCCGACATTGGGATATGCCGTCGGCGCCATGGCGACCGTTCCCGTGCTGCCCATCGCCAGCGTGTAGCCGTCAGGGGTGCTTTTCGCCAGCTGCCGGGTCCCGATCGTGCCGCCCGCGCCGGGACGATTCTCAACGACGATCTGCTGGCCCAGCGTTCGGCCCATCTTGTCGGCGAGGATGCGCGCGATGACGTCGTTGCCGCCGCCCGCCGCCTGGGGAACAATCAGCGTGATCTGGCGCGTGGGATAGTCTTGCGCCGTCGCGAAATTGACGGGGGTGGCGGCAAAGCCGGCCAACAAGGAGGCGAACAGAGCCAGACGTTTCATGAGTGCGCACCTTCCATGACAAGGCCTTGCTTGTGGCGGGAGCCGGCCCAAGCCTTCGCGAGCGCCGATCATTCAATCAAACAACGGTCTTTGCAATATCGGATATGGTCGCACGAGCGCCGCAGACCGCGATGATTTCACACAATTCCGTCGACCGTCGTCGTGTGGATCTGACCTCACGCCCTCGTGCGAGCGCCAACCGTCTCAATCGGTTCTATGGGCTGCCGAGACCGATGCCGGTGATCATCTTTTTCCATTGCTCGACGTCGCGCTTGAAAAAGGCGGTGGTGTCCGAGCGGTCGCCCTCACGTGTTTCCGTGGTGAATTTTCTGAACTGCTCCTTGGCGCCCGGATCGCGGACGATATCGTTGATGGCCTTGTTCAACTTGTCGACGATCGCATCGCTGGTCTTCGCAGGCACGAACACGCCGACCCAGGTCGACGCCACGAGCTCAGGGAAGCCGCCCTCGCCGTAGGTGGGAATGTTGGGGAACCCCGGCAGGCGCTTTTCGGCGCCGACCGCGAGGCCGCGCAGCAATCCCGACTGAAATTGGCCGGCATAACCGGGGATCGCTCCGGCGAGCGCATCGACGTGCCCACCGAGCGCCGCGTTCAGCGCCGGCGCGCCCCCCTGGAACGGCACGTGCACGGCTTCCACCTTGGCAAGCACCTTGAAGAAGTAGGCATTGGCAATATGCCCGGAGGTGCCAACGCCTGGGCTGCCGAAATTGATCGGCTTGATCTTCCCGATCTGGATGAGTTCGGCCAGCGTTTTCGCCGGCGATGACGGATGGACCGACAGCGTCTCCGGCGCCCAGGCCGGTATCGCGACAGGCCGGAGATCGCCGAGCGCGAAGCCCTTGTCCTTGGAAATGGTCTCGTTGATGGCGAGGCCCGTGGTGGTGACCAGCACGGTGTATCCATCAGGTGCAGCCTTCGACACCAGCGCACCGGCGATGTTCCCACCGCCGCCCGCGCGATTTTCGATGACGACATTCTGGCCGAGCCGTTCGCTCAGTTTGCCGCCGATCAGGCGGGCAACGCCATCGGCGAAGCCGCCCGGAGCAAATCCAACGACGAAGGTGATGGGTCGCGCAGGATACTCCTGCGCAGGAGCGCGAGTGACCGGCAGGATGGCCGACGACAACAGCAATGCGAGTGCTATTCGAGACCAGTATCGTCTGCACATGGAACATCTCCCCGGTGGGCGCGCCGGCCGAGCGGGGATCATATCAATTCACCGGCTGATCCGATCGGAAATTTTTGACGCTGCGCCGTCGGAATGCCGGTGCCGGAGCGTCAACCGCCGGTTGATAGAACGCGCTGTAGCGTTCGATCGCCTTGATGAATGCCGGAGCGTCCGCTGGCTTACTGACCTCGAACGCATCGAAGCCTGCGCGGTAAAGCAGCAGGAACTGGTCGCGAAGCACCTGACCCGTCGCCCGCAGCTCGCCGCGGAAATGATGCCGCTCGCGCAGGATGCGCGCCTGCGAATAGGCGCGGCCATCGCGGAAATTCGGAAACACCAGAGCGACCAATGCAAGGCGGCCGAGATGCGGCGCCAACTCGGAGACGTTGCGGTCGTTGGGCCACAGCACCCCGGTTGCACCGCCGCGCTGCACGAACTCGCCGGCATCGGCAAGCAGTCGGGCCGCCGGCACGATCGCCGCGACGTCGTCCGGCACGACCGCATCGTCGAGAATGCGGATGAACAGATCGTCGACGATCTTGCCGTTCCTAACGAGCGGCATAGACCCGCTCCTTGAATGGCTCGACACCGAGCCGCTTGACCGTCTCGACGAACAGCTCGTCCGGCCGCTCGCGCAACTCGACATAGGTCGCGACCACATCCTCGATCACATCGGCAACCTCGGCATAGGGCACGGCGGGGCCGAGCAGCGTCCCGAGCTCCGCCTTCTCGTCGGCGCGGCCGCCGAGCGTGATCTGAAAGAACTCCTGACCGTTCTTCTCGACGCCGAGAATGCCGATGTGGCCGACATGGTGATGGCCGCAGGCGTTGATGCAGCCGGAGATGTTGATGTGCAGCCGGCCGATCGCGCGCTGCGCGTCGAGACTCTTGAAGCGCCGGGTCAGCTCCTGCGCCACCGGAATGGAACGCGTGTTGGCGAGGCTGCAATAGTCGAGACCGGGGCAAGCGATGATGTCGGAAACGAGACTCACGTTGGGCGTTGCCACGCCGATCTCGTCGAGCGCCGCCCAGATCGCGGGCAGGTCGCCTTGCGCCACATGCGGCAGCACCAGATTCTGCTCGTGGCCGACACGGATCTCGCCGAAGCTGTAGCGGTCGGCAAGATCGGCGATGCGGTCCATCTGCTCGGAGGTGGCGTCGCCGGGCGGCCCACCCTCGGGCTTCAACGACAGGGTGACGATGGAATAGCCCGGCGCCTTGTGCGGCGACACTGCGTTCTTGAACCAGTTTTCAAAGCGCGGATTGGTAACCTGCGCGCGCTTCAAGGCTGCTGGATTGTCAATCACCATTTCGTATCGCGGATAGCGGAAACGACCCGCGATATCGTCGATAAACGCGGGATCGATTGCGAGCGCGCCGTCCTTGATGTTTAGCCATTCCGCGTCGACCTCGGCGGCAAACTTCTCGGCGCCCATGTCATGGACCAGTATCTTGATGCGCGCCTTGTAGATGTTGTCGCGGCGACCATACTGATTGTAGACGCGCAGGATCGCCTCGACATAGCTCAGCAGGTCTCGCTTCGCCAGGAACGGCTTGATCGTCTTGCCGACGAACGGCGCGCGGCCGAGCCCGCCGCCGACGATGACCTCGAACCCGGTCTCGCCCGCCCCATTCCTATGCAATCGCAGTCCGATGTCATGCACGCGTACCGCGGCGCGGTCATGCGGCGCGGCCGTGATCGCGATCTTGAATTTGCGCGGCAGGTAGGTGAACTCCGGATGCATGGTCGAATGCTGGCGCAGAATTTCCGCGAAGATGCGCGGGTCCTCGACTTCGTCCGTTGCCACGCCGGCCCACTGATCCGTCGTGATGTTGCGCACGCAATTGCCGCTGGTCTGCATGCCGTGCAGGCCGGTGCTTGCCAGATCGGCCATCACGTCGGGCAGGTCCGAAAGCTTGATCCAGTTGAACTGAAGATTCTGCCGTGTGGTGAAATGGCCGTAATTACGATCGTAGCGCCGCGCGATCTGCGCCAGCGTGCGAAGCTGCGCCGAAGACAGCGTGCCATAGGGGATGGCAATGCGCAGCATGTAGGCATGAAGCTGAAGATAGACCCCGTTCATCAGGCGCAGCGGCTTGAACTCTTCCTCGGTCAATTCACCGGAAAGCCGTCGCGCGACCTGATCGCGGAACTCATCAACGCGTTCGGCGACCAGCCTGCGGTCGAGATCGTCGTAGATGTACATGGCTTTCAGTCCCGACTCAGATTCCGAATGTGATCGGCAAATCGAATGTCGGTCCGCCGACCCGGATGCGCTCGCGCAGATTTCCGGGTTGAACGCCGTCGCTGTTGAGTTCGACCGGCGCGATATAGGCGCCGACGGCATTCACATCGTCTGCCGTTGCCGCCGCCAACAGTTCCTTGGCGGCTTGCGCATTCGTCACCACGGCGGCCTTGCCAAGCTCGGCCGACCAGCCGCCACCGGCCATCCAATGGACGACGGCGCCGTCGCCGAGCCGGTTGGCGGTCACGACGACCGAGCCATGAACCTTCAGTTTTTGCTGGCTGGGCGCGGTCATGCAGCCACCTCGATGGCGGCAGGCTCGATGGCCTTCCAGAGCTGCGAGCGCGCGACCACGTCGCCAATGACGAGAACAGCGGGGCCCTCGCCGACCGATGCCGCAAGCTTCGCCAGATCGCGCAAGCGACCGACCGCCGTCGCGGAATCGGGACGCGTCCCGCGGGCGAGCACGGCCGCCGGCGTTTCAGGATCGCGGCCAGCCGCCGTCAGGCCGGCTCGGACGATCTCGGCAGACGACAAGCCCATGTAGACGACAACCGTAGTGGCGGGATCGGACAATCGCGACCAGTCCACGCTCGCCGCGCCCTCAGCGGTGTTCGCCGTCACCAGCGACAGCGTTGTTGCCTCGTTTCGGAACGTCAGAGGGAGCCCAACCTCCGCTGCGCAACCAAGCGCAGCCGTGATGCCCGGCACGACATGAACCGGAACGTCGGCCTGGCGCAGATATTCCAACTCCTCGCCGCCACGTCCGAAGATGAAGGGATCGCCGCCCTTCAAACGAACCACGCAGCGCCCTGCCTTCGCGGCTTCGACAAGGCGGCGATTGATCTCGGTCTGCCCGATGCCAGGCTCTCCCTTGCGCTTGCCAACGAAGACCAGTTTCGCATCGCGGCGAGCGCGCGCAAGAATGTCAGGCCCCACCAGATCGTCATAGAAGATGACGTCGGCCGACTGGAGCGCGTGCAGCGCGCGCAACGTCAAAAGGTCGGGATTGCCCGGCCCGGCGCCGACGAGATGCACCACGCCCTGGTTGTCATCGGCAGACTCGCCCACGGCGTCGATCGCGCGGATCAGTGCCGCCTCCGCCTCGCGCGTGCGGCCCGACAGAAAGGTTGCACCGATCGGACCATCGATCACCTTTTCCCAAAATCGCCGGAGCGAGAATCCGGGCTTCCGTACCGTTGCGATGCGACCGCGATAGCGCTGCATCATGGCCGCGAACTCGCCGATGCGGGCCGGCAGGATCGCCTCGATCGTCTCGCGCAGGCGGCGCGCAAGCACCGGCGAAGCGCCGCCGGTGCCGATGGCGACCACGACGTCGCCGCGGTCCACGACCGCCGGAAAGATGAATGTCGACAGATCAGGACGGTCGACAACGTTGACTGGGATGCTCGATGCGTGGGCGCGGGCGCGGGCGGCGATCTGTTCGTCGGCCTTGCCGCCGGCCGCCGAGATGACCACGGTTGCGCCCGTCAGATCCGCCTCCTCCGGCGCGCTGACTGCAACCTCGATGCGGCCCGCGTAATGACTCGCGGCCAATACCTCTTCCGCGACATCGGCGCTCTGCGAAACCCAGCGCACGTTCGCCCCGGCGGCGCGGAGCAGGTGCAGCTTCGCGGTCGCCTGCAGGCCCGAGCCCACAAGCACCACGTGACCGGATGAAATGTCGAGAAACACCGGAAGGAAACGCATGCGGCAAATCTTTCTCTGTCCAGAATTATTTTCTATTTAAGACCCTAAACTACAGTTTTGACAGCATAATATTCTACCGTATCTCTTTCAGCTTTTGGCACGTCACATGCGCAAAACATCCGATAACGAGACGATTATTCTTGGCTGGACCATCACGGCCGTGAGCACAGCCGGAAAGGTCTCCTGTCGCCAAGCCAGTGCCGAGCAAGAACTCGATGTCGGCATGCCAAGGACTCTCGTCCACCGGTTGTGCTTCTTGCGCACGCGCACGCGGCATCCTGGAAATGCTTCGAGCCGCGCGGCTTTCCGCGCACCCCAACTGAATGCTAGCGTTCATGAGTATCCCGGGGCCTCCGGGATGCCGGGTGAACTGCCCCGACATCAAGTGCCTTCCAAAAACCTTTGGTTGTCCGTGAGCAAGCGACGCGTGATGGACCCATGAGTGAGATGACGGCGATCGACGCGGTGTTCCGGCCCAAGCGGGTGGCGGTGCTGGGAGCGTCGGCCGATCCCACCAAGTTCGGTCATCACCTGGTTCGCAACCTGCAATCCTTCAAATTTCCCGGCGACGTTTATCCGATCAGCCGCTCGTCGCCGGAAATCTGCGGCTACCAGACGTTCGCGTCGCTGAAGGACATTCCGAACGAAGTCGATCTGGTGCTGGTCAGCATTCCGTCAACCGCCGTGCCGGCCAGCATCGGAGACGCGGTCGCGGTCTCTGCAAAGGCGGCCGTTGTCTTCACCGCCGGGTTCCAGGAAATCGGCGAAGAAGGCCGCAAGCTGCAGCAGGACATGGTGCAGCGCGCGAACGGCCGCATTCGCATGATCGGCCCGAACTGTCTCGGCATCCGGAACTTCCATCTGCCGATGAACGCCTCGCCGATGCCGCACGCCGTCTTGGAGCCGGGACCGATTGCCTTCATCTCGCAGAGCGGCGCGTTCGGGAACGCCGCCATCGCGGCGTTGCGCAACGCGCGGATCGGCCTATCCAAGCTCGCCAGCATCGGCAACATGGCCGACCTCACCCACGCGCATCTGTTTCGCTATTTCGCCGAGGATCCCGAAACCAGCGTGATCACCGCCTTCGTCGAGGGCGTTCCCGATGTGCCGGACTTCCTCGACACCATCGCCCAGGTGAGCCGCAAGAAGCCGATCATCATCCTCAAGGGCGGCCGCTCGAAATCGGGCCAGCGCGCCGCGCTGTCGCACACCGGTTCGCTCGCAGGCGACGGACGGGTGTGGGAATCGCTGCTGTTGGAGGCGGGCGCGGTGTTCGCCGATTCCAGCGAAGAATTGTTCGATGTCGCGGCGGCCTTCGCGCGCTCCGGCAACAATCTGCCGAAGGGCAACCGCACCGCGATCTTTGCGCTGGCCGGCGGGCCGAGCGTGGTCGCGGCGGACCACTGCGATCAGTACGGCATCGAGCTGCCGCCGCTCGAAGACAAGCTGCAATCGCTGCGTCCGATCGTGCCGCCGTATGCTGCGCTCGGAAATCCGGTCGAGGTCACCGGCCAGACCAAGCGCGAGCATCTCAACACCTGCGCGCAGGCGATCATAACCCAGCCGAACATCGATTCGATGATCGGCATTGCCATCGGCCTGGACTTTGCCGAATTCGCCCAATCGATCATCGTGGCTCGCGATACCAAGCCGGCCGTGGCATGCGTTGTCGCTCCGAACAGCGAAACGATGTTCGTCGAGAACAGCATCCCGAATTACCCATCCGTCGACCGCGCGGTCCGCGCCCTGCGACACCTCATCGATCGCGGGGCGGTCCTGGCGCAAGCCCCTGCGGCCAAGGCGGGAACGGCGCCGGAGCGCGCGCTTCGCTCGGGCGTTCATTCCGAGGCGGAGTCCAAGGCCTATCTCGCCAGCTATGGGATGCCCGTCACACAGGAGCAGGTCGTCAACGGCGCGGATGCGGCGGTCGCCGCGGCCGAGCGGATCGGCTATCCCGTCGCGCTCAAGGTTTCCTCCGCCGCCATCGCGCACAAATCCGATGCCGGCGGCGTGCTGCTGAACTTGAAAGATGCAGAGGCGGTGTGCGCCGCGGCGAGCACGATGACGCAACGCTTCCCGGGCGAAGCGATGCTGGTGCAGAAAATGGTATCTGCCGGCATCGAATTGATCGTCGGCGCGCAGCGCACGCAGGCCACCGGCCCGGTGATCATGCTCGGCGTCGGCGGCGTCTTCGCCGAAGTGCTCGACGACGTCGTGTTCTGCCGCGCACCGGCGTCTGCCGCGACCGTTCGCACTGCGCTCGGCCGGCTGCGTTCGCAGCGCCTGCTTGACGGCTACCGCGGCATGCCGCCGGTCGATCGCGACGCCGTCGCCGCGATCGGTGCGCGGCTGTCCGAGATCGTCGCGGCCAACCCCTCGATCAGCGAGATTGATCTCAATCCCGTCATCGCCAACGGCGACGGCGCGATCATTGTCGATGCACTGATCAAAGTGGAGGAAAAGCCGGTCATGGGAATGAAAGCGTGAGCCAAGCAGTCATCATTGGAACCGGCGAGTCAGGCTACACGCGTCATGCTGAACCGGGCCAGAACACCCATACCTTTCTGCGCGACGCCGTGGTGATGGCGCTGAAGGATGCAAATCTCAAGTTGTCCGACGTCGACGGCTTGGCGATTTCGTCGTTCTCGATGGAGCCTGACAAGTCGATCGACATGGCCTGGCGCTTCGGCATGTCGCTGCGCTGGCTGTTGCAGGACACCAACGGCGGCGCCGGCGGCATCAACATGCTCGGACACGCGGTGCGCGGGGTCGAGGCGGGTGCTGCGTCGGTGATCGTCGTGGTCGGCGGCGATGCCATGGGTCTCGAGGGTTTTGCCAAGCTCGCGGCCAATTACAACCGGGCGATCCGCGACCATGTCTCGCCGCTCGGGCACGGCGGGCCGAATTCGCTGTTTGCCATGCTGACCCAGCGCCAGATGAAAGCCTACGGCATCACGCGCGAAGACTACGGAGCCATGGTGATCGCGCAACGAGCTTGGGCGGGCGGCAATCCGGGCGCGGCCTACCGCACGCCGCTGACCATGGACGAGTATCTGAAGGCCGGCATGGTCTGCGATCCGCTCAGCCGATACGACTGCGTGCCGCCGGTCGCGGGAGCGTCGTGCGTCATCGTCTCTACCGCCGATCGCTGCCCGCCGCACCGCAAGCCGGTGCGGGTGCGCGCCTTGAAGCAGAGCTTCAACTACGACAACCAGGAGGGTGCGGGCCTGCAGACCGGCCTGACCAAGGTGGCGGATGACCTCTGGGCGACCGCCGGCGTGGACCCCAAGGACATCGATCTCGCCGCCATCTACGACGATTATCCGGCGATGGTGCTGGCGCAGCTCAACGATCTCAAGCTGATCCCGAACAACGACCTCGCCACCTTCGCCCGCGAGCGGATCGGCACGCGAAAATTTCCGGTCAACACGTCGGGCGGCCTGTTGTCGGCCG
>CAMDEB010000167.1 GCA_945893085.1 Rhodoplanes serenus
CGCGCCGGTCCTTTCCGGCAACGCGCCGTAGTCGCGCACGCTTTTGACCGTCTGGTGGAAGCGCAGCTTGCGGAAATACTCCAGCGGGTTCTTCGGCCGCACCATCGCGCCTTCCGGCACGTTGAGCCAGTCGACCAGCCGGGTCAGCAGGAATCGCAGCGCCGCACCTCGCGCCAAGAGCGGCAGGGCATCGAGCTCAGCCGAGGACAGCGGCCGCGTGCGGCGGTAGGCCTGCAACAGGTCGCGGCCCTTGGTCACGTTGTAGGAATGATCCGGCTCGAAGCACCAGGCGTTGAGGCAGACCGCGACGTCATAGGCCAGCGTGTCGGTGCAGGCGAAATAGAAATCGATCAGCCCCGACAGCGCGTCGCCGAGGAAGAACACGTTGTCGGGAAACAGGTCGGCGTGGATCACGCCTTGCGGCAGGTTGCCCGGCCAGGCCGCTTCGAGATGGGTGAGCTCCTTCTCGATGGTCTCGGCGAGACCGTGCTGCACGCTGTCGGCGCGGGCCGCGGCCTGTTGGTAGAGCGGCCGCCAGTCTGCGACCGAAAGCGCGTTGCGCCGCTTCAGCGGAAAATCGGCGCCGGCGAGATGCAGCCTGGCCAGCGCCTCGCCGACCGCGGCGCAATGGTTTGCGGCCGGCCGCCGGATCCACATGCCGTCGAGGAACGTGACGACTGCGGCCGGCCGGCCGCACAGATGTCCGAGCGTCTGGCCGCCGCGGTTCTTCACCGGCTGCGGGCAGATGATGCCGCGCGCAGCGAGATGCTCCATCAGGCCGAGGAAGAACGGCACGTCGCCCGCCGCCACCCGCTTCTCGTAGAGCGTCAGGATGTAGTGGCCGCCGCGGGTGTGGACCAGGAAGTTCGAATTCTCCACGCCCTCGGCGATGCCCTTGTAGGACAACAGCTCGCCGAGGTCGTAGCCGGCGAGGAATGCGGTCAGGTCTTCGGCGGAGACATCGGTGTAGACGGCCATTGTCGTACTACGGCACGGACCGCCCCGCCTCCGTCAAGAGGGAAGCGGCGTGATCTTGCTTTCGCCCACTGCCGCGTTCTCGCGCAACGGTCGCGGCAGCGGGAAGAACACGTCCTCCTCGGCCGCTGCCACGCTCGCGACCGTCAGTACGTAGCGCTGGGCAAAGGCGTCGAGGATTTCCTCCACCAGCACCTCCGGCGCCGACGCCCCGGCGGTGAGGCCAAGGCTCCCGATCGCGCCGAACACCGACCAGTCGATGTCGGCCGCGCGTTGGATCAGCGCGGCACGCGGACAGCCGGAACGCTCGGCGACCTCCTTCAGCCGTTGCGAGTTCGACGAGTTCGGCGAGCCGACCACGATCATGGCGTCGACCCGAGGCGCCACGCGCTTGACCGCCTCCTGGCGGTTGGTGGTGGCGTAGCAGATGTCCTCCTTGTGCGGAGCGACGATTGCTGGGAAGCGGCGCTTGAGCAGCGCCACGATCTCGGCGGTGTCGTCGAGCGACAGCGTGGTCTGGGTCACATAGGCGAGGTTGCCAGGGTCGCGCGGCGCAAGCGCCGCGGCATCGGCGAGGGTTTCCACCAGCGTCACCGCGCCGGCGGGCAACTGACCCATGGTGCCGACCACCTCGGGGTGTCCGGCATGACCGATCAGCACGATCTCGCGCCCGCGGCGATGGTGGATCTCGGCCTCGCGGTGGACCTTGGTCACCAGCGGACAGGTGGCGTCGAGCGCGAACAGGTTGCGCTGCGAGGCGGCCTGCGGCACCGACTTCGGCACGCCATGGGCGGAGAAGATCACCGGCGCTTGGGTGTCCGGAATCTCGTCGAGCTCCTCGACGAAGATCGCGCCCTTGGCCTTAAGGCTCTCGACCACGTAGCGGTTGTGCACGATCTCGTGGCGGACGTAGACCGGCGGCCCGTACAACACGAGCGCCCGCTCGACCGAATCGATCGCGCGCACCACACCGGCGCAGAAGCCGCGCGGGGAGCAGAGCAGCACTTTCAGCGGCGGTTTGCCGGCAGCGATCGCGCTCATGCGGTGTCGCCAAGGTCCTGGTTGCAACCGGTTCGACATGGATGCCGCGGCCGGTGGTGTCAAGCATACCCGCCCGGCGGGCGATTTGGGGCGCGGAACGGCCACTCCGGCCAGCCGCGGGCCGTTATCTGCAAATGGTTGCCAGGAATAGAGGTCGCGCCTATATTCCGGCCACTTTCCAGTCATCCTTCGATGACAAAGGCCTCGTCCGAACGGACGGGCGGGGCGCAGGAGGAGATTTGTCATGCAGGACGCGCCACTGATGCCGAAGGCGACTGCCGTCTGGCTGGTGGAGAACACCGCCCTGTCGTTCGATCAGGTTGCGGATTTCTGCAAGCTGCACCCGCTCGAGGTGAAGGCGATTGCCGACGGCGACGCCGCCCAGGGCATCAAGGGTCTCGACCCGATCCAGACCGGGCTGTTGACCCGCGAGGAGATCGAGAAGGCGGCGGCCAACCCCGAGCACCGGCTCCATCTCCTGAGCCAGAAGGTGCGGCTGCCTGAGGCCAAGCGCAAGAAAGGCCCGCGCTACACCCCGGTGTCGCGGCGCCAGGACCGGCCGAACGCCATTCTTTGGCTGATCCGCAATCACCCGGAGCTCAAGGACAGCCAGATCATGCGGCTCGTCGGCACCACCAAGTCGACGATCCAGGGCATCCGCGAGCGCACGCACTGGAACGCGGCCAACCTCAGCCCGCTCGATCCGGTGACGCTCGGCCTGTGCTCGCAGACGGACCTCGATTTCGAGGTCGCGCGCGCGGCCAAGGAAAAGCCGGCGCAGGCGCACAGCGGCGTGACGCTGTTGCCCGCGTCCGTCACCACCGCGCCCGAGCCGCAGCCGGAAGAAGAGCCGACGCCGGCTCAGGAAAAAGCCAAGGACGATCTCAACGTCGATGCGGTGTTCGCCAAGCTCAAGCAGATCGGCGGCAAGGCAGGGGACCGGGACGAGGAATAACCGGCTTAGGGCCGCCAGCTCATCTTGTTGACCGGCCGGCCCGAGACCGGATTGACGTCGTCGCCGGCGAACGTGAAGCCGTGCTTCTCATAGAAGCGGGTCGCGCGGGCATTGTCCTTGTTGACCAGCAGATCGAGCCCGGACGGCGAAAGCCTTCTCGCTTCCGCGAGCAGCGCTTCGGCGATGCCGTGTCCCCAGAATTCCGGCGCCGCCACGATCTGGTCGAGATAGCCGGTGCGCGGATCGACGGTCACATAGCCCGCCAAGCTGTTCTCGCCGCCTGCGCCGCGCATGTCCGCGACCACGATGCGGGCGTGCGGGACGAGCTCGTCACGCCAGCGCTGCCGCCACCACGCGGTGCGCGCCGCGAAGTCGATATCCGGATAGGCCGCCTGCCAGGTCCGCCGCCACAGTTCGATCGCCGCGTCTTCGTCGGCCGCGGCGTAGGGGCGCAGCATGAAGGTCTTGTTGCTCAAGACTTGTCGCTCACCGCTCCGTCAGCTTCAGCTCGATACGCCGGTTGCGGCTGTAGGCGGCTTCGTTCTGCTCGGGATCGATCGGCTGGAACTCGCCGAAGCCGGCGGCGACGAGGCGCTGCGGCGGGATGCCCTTGCTGATCAGGTACTGCACCACGGCGATGGCGCGCGAGGCGGACAGGTCCCAGTTGGTGCGCGGCGGCGCGATCGGGCGCACGTCGGTGTGGCCGTCGACGCGCAGCACCCAGGCGATCTCCTGCGGGATCTGCCGGTCCACTTCGATGATGGCGCTGGCGATCTTGTCCATCTCGGTGCGACCTTCCGGCTTGAGCACCGCCTGGCCGGTGTCGAAGAACAGCTCCGACTGGAACACGAAACGGTCGCCGACCACGCGGATGTCGGGCCGGTTTCCGAGAATGGTCCGCAGCCGTCCAAAGAAGTCGGACCGGTAGCGCGACAGTTCCTGCACGCGTTGCGCCAGCGCCAGGTTGAGACGCTGCCCGAGATCGGCGATGCGCGTTTGCGAATCCTGGTCGCGCTTTTCGGAAATCTCGAGCGACTGCTCGATCGCGCTGAGCTGCCGGCGCAGCGCCGCGATCTGCTGGTTGAGCACCTCGACCTGGGCGAGCGCGCGCAGCGAAATCCGCTTTTCGGCGTCGATCTGGCCGGAGAGCTCGGTGACCTTGCCCTGCGCCGTCGCGGTGCCGCTGCCGAGGTCGTCGTAAAGTCCCTTGTAGCGGTCGCGCTCGCCTTCGACGGCTGAGAGGCTGGCGCGCATCTGCGCCATCTGCTCCTCCAGCGAAACCTTGCCGGTCTGCTCGAGCGACAACAGCTCGGTGAGCTGCGCCAGCCGCGCGGTGAGGCGGGTGAGCGCGGTATCCTTGCCCATCATCTCCTGCGACAGGAAGAACTGCACGATCACGAACACGGTGAGCAGGAAGACGATGCCGAGGATCAGCGTCGACAGCGCGTCGACGAATCCGGGCCAGTAGTCGATGCCCTGATGGCGGCGGGTGCGGCTCAGTGCCATGCAGACCTACTTGTCGACGCGTTCGCGCACCATCAGCTCCAGCAGGCGGCGGATCTCGCGGTGCTGTTCGGCCTGCGAGTCGACCCAGTCGCGGATCATCTGCTGCTCGGTGCGCATGTGGTGGACCAGCCCCTGGATCGCCTCGGCCAGGTTGGCCATGGCGGTGGTTGCCCCCTTGCTCGATCCGGTCTCGGCGACGACGTCGCGCAGTCGCTCGATCGCGCCTCTGATTTCGCCCGTCATGCCGGCTTCCGCTCCGGCCGGAGTGGCATGGCTGCCGAGATCCTGCACGGTGGTCGCCAGCCAGTCCTCGAGATCGGTGTGGAAGCGGTTCTGCGCCTGGCTCATCTGCAGGTCGAGGAACCCCAGCACCAGCGAGCCGGCCAGGCCGAACAGCGAGGACGAGAACGAGATGCCCATGCCGCTGAGCGGAGCGGCAAGGCCTTCCTTGAGCGTTTCGAACACCGCGGCGGTATCGCCGCCGGGCCTAAGGGTTTCGAGCACCTTGCCGACCGAGCCCACGGTCTCGATCAGGCCCCAGAAGGTGCCGAGCAGCCCGAGGAAGATCAGCAGGCCGGTCATGTAGCGCGAAATCTCGCGCGCTTCGTCGAGCCGGGTCGCGATCGAATCGAGAATCGCGCGCATGGTCGGCGACGACATTGTCATGCGGCCGACGCGGTCGCCGAGGATCGCCGCCATCGGCGCCAGCAGCACCGGCGGCCGCTCCACCCGGATGCCGGGATCGGCGAGCCGGAAGCTATTGACCCAGGCGACCTCGGGGAACAGGCGGATCACCTGCCGGAACGACAGCAGGATGCCGATCACCAGCACACCGATGATCAGCGCGTTGAGCGGCGGGTTGGCCTTGAACGCGACCCAGATCTGCTGGTGGATGATGACGACGATCAGGCTGCAGAGAATCAGGAACACCAGCATCCGCACCAGAAAGATGCGGGGCGAGGAAACCTTGAAGGGGTCGAGGTCTTGCGCCATGTCCGGCCTTCTGATTGCCGCAGCACGTGCCTCAATATGGCACGGGCCCGACGATTGCAAACTGGGTTATCGTCCCCCGTCAACGCAAAATGGGTATCACCGGGCGCGGACGGAAGAGACCAAAAAAGCCTCAATCCTTGCCGGCGGCTTTCAACAGCTTGAGCAATTCCGGGTGCATCGTTTCGTTGCCGGCAACGATGTGGCCCTTGGTGAACATCGCGTCGCCGCCGTCGAGGTCGGTGACGAAGCCGCCGGCCTCGCGCACCATCAGCAAGCCCGCCGCCATGTCCCACGGCGACAGGTTGCGCTCCCAGTAGCCGTCGAACCGCCCGGCGGCGAGGAAGGCGAGATCGAGCGAGGCCGCGCCGAACCGCCGCAGCCCCGCGACCTTGTCCTGCACGGCGGCGAGCTCACGGTTGCCGAGGGCGAGGTCGCCGCGGCCGTAGTGCGGCAAGCCGCAGGCGATGACCGCCTCCGCGAGCTGCTTGCGCGCCGCCACCCGCAGCCGCTGGTCGTTGAGGAAGGCGCCCTTGCCGCGCTCGGCGGTGTAGAGCTCGTCGTTCGCCGGATTGTAGATGACGCCGGCGACGATGGTGCCCGAGCGCTCCAGGCCGATCGAGATCGCGAACTGCGGAATGCCGTGCAGGAAGTTGGTGGTGCCGTCGAGCGGATCGACGATCCAGGTGTGGGTCTGGTCGGTGCCCTCGCGGCGGCCGCCTTCCTCGCCGAGGAAGCCGTAGCCGGGCCGCGCCTTGAGCAGCTCCGCGCGCAGGATCTCCTCGGCGCGCTTGTCGGCGGCGGTGACGAAATTCGCCGGCCCCTTCATCGAGACCTGCAGGTGCTCGACCTCGCCGAAGTCGCGTTTGAGCGTGCGCGCCGCCTTGCGGGCGGCGGCGATCATGACGTTGAGCAGCGCGGAGCGGACCATGGGCGGCTAATCCGCCCGACGCACGTAGGCGACTTCATCGGTGGAGACGACGACCTTCTCGCCGGACGAGACGAACGGCGGCACCAGGATGCGCAAGCCATTCGCCAGCTTGGCCGGCTTGTAGGACGACGCCGCGGTCTGGCCCTTGATCGAGGCGTCGGCCTCGACCACTTCGAGGATCACGGTCTCCGGCAAGCTGATGCCGATCGGGCGATCCCCGTGCAACTGCACCTGCACCATCATACCGTCCTGCAGGAACGCCGCGCGGTCGCCGACGAACTCGTCGGCCAGCTCGATCTGATCGTAGGTCGCGGTGTCCATGAATACCAATTTCCCTTCCTGCCGGTAGAGGAACTGGAACTGCCGGCGCTCGACCTCGGTCTCCTCGACCCGGTCGGAGGAGCCGAAGCGCTGGTTGAGCTTGCGGCCGTCGAGCAGGTTCTTCAGTTCGACCTGGTTGTAGGCGGGGCCTTTGCCCGGCTTGACCGCGCCGGTCTTGATCGCGGCCCAGAGCGCGCCCTCATACTCGATCAGCATGCCGGGCCGGATGTCGCTGCCGCTGATCTTCGCCATGGTTATCCTGCCGTGTTGCGCGGCCGTGAGATGGCCCGGCGGAGCAACATCCGTCAAGGCCGGGCAGGGGCGGACTGAGCCTGAGCCAGGATCGCAAGCCAGGGTTTCGCCGCTTCTTCGGCGGCGGTGCGGTCCTCGGGCTTCATCTTGCGCAGGAGGTCATCGAGGAACTGGTCGCTGTTGCCGAGCGCCTTGGCGATCAGGTGCCAGCGCGCGGCCTGCACCGGATCGGCCTTTACGCCGCGGCCGGTGGCGTACATGAAGGCGAGCCGGTTCTGCGCGATCGGATTGCCGCGCTGCGCGGCCTTGCGGAAGTAGGTGACGGCGGCGGTTTCGTTCTTGGTGATGCCGGTGCCGTTGAACAGCGCGATGCCGTACTCGACCTGCGCATCGACGTTCTCGGCAAGCGCGGCCGCGCCGAGCAGACGCGCCGCCTCGCGCGGATCCTTCGGCACGCCGCGGCCTTCCTTGTGCATGGTCGCCAGCGCGTATTGCGCTTCCGGGTTGCCGGCGTAGGCGGCGGTGCGGAACAGTTCGGCGGCGCGGGCGAAATCCTGCGGGAACAATTGCCCTTCAAGATAGAGCAGCGCGAGGTTGTAGGCCGAGGCGGCGTGGCCGAGCTTGGCCGCCGAGGTGAACAGCTTCGCGGCCTCGTCGCGATCGCGCGCGCCCGCCCGGCCGGTCATCTTGAACATGGCGAGCGCGAACATCGCCTCGCGGTCGCCGCTGTTGACGGCGAGCCGGTACCACTCCGCCGCTTTCTTGTCGTCGCGCGGGATGCCGAGACCGTCGGCGTAGAGCTCGCCGAGCAGCGTCATCGCCTTGGCATCGCCCCGCTCGTCGATGCGGCGCGTGGCTTCCAGGAACGCCGTGATGTAGAGACCGCGCTGGAACGCGCCGTAGGCGAGATCGGCGTCGCTGTCGGTCACCGGCGCAGGCTTGGTTGCCAGCGGTTCGGGCTTGCTCGGCAACGGCTTCTTCGCGGGCGTCGTGGTTCGCGCCGGCGGCTTCGGCTTGGCGTCCTGCGCCACAGCCGGCAGTGCGATCAGCACGCCGGCGAGCGCCAGAAGCGCTATTCGCATCGCCGCGGTCACGCCAGCGCCTTCGATGCGGCGAGGCGCTCCGCCGTCGCCTTGACCGCCACGGCAACGCCGCGCGGATCGGCCCAGATGCCGTCGCCGATGGCGACGAAGTCGGCGCCCGCGGCCGCGAGCGGGCCGATCTCGTCGATGCTCGATGCAAAACCCACGCTCGGAATCTCGAACACCTCCGCCCACCATTCGATGCGCTCGATGATCGTCTCGAACGCGAGCCGGCGCCCATCCAGCTCAGGCTGGCCGAACATCACGTAGTCGGCGCCGGTCTCGGCGGCGAGCATGGCGTCGTGGCGCGTCGCAAGCCCGCCGCAGCCCGCGATGCGCTGGGGCTTGAGGCTGCCGAGCGCGGCCGAGAAGGCTTCGATGCCGATCAGATGCGCGCCGTCCGCGCCGGAGCGCGCGACGATCCCGGCATGGCCGTCGAGCACAAGTGCGGCGCCACTCCGCTGCACCACGGGCACCAGCGCCTTCACCCGGTTGATCAGCGTGCGCTCGTCCGCGGCTGCGAGGCGCAGCAGCACGGCCGCGACGTCGGCGGCCTCAAGAGCTGCGGCGAGATCGCGCGTCAGCGCCTCGGCGTCCTCGAGCATCGGAGTGACGAGGTAGAGCCGCGGGGCTGTGGGACTGCGTTCCGCCTGTTGGTGCTGGGACATGGTGCTCGCATGCGACGCTAATCAGGCGGAAAGGGGGCAATCGACGGGCGCTCCGTCAATGGCGCGAATGCGCACACATCGCATGGCTACATCGTGCCCTGCAATCCGAGTTTGCGGACCAGCCCGCCCCACTTTTCGTTCTCGGACTTGATGTAACCCAGCATGCCCTCGACCGAGAGCGTTTCGACCGGCAGCAGGCCGACCGCCGACGTCTTCTGCCGGATCTCCGGGATCGCCATGATGCGCTTCATCTCCGCATGCAGCCGGTCGACCACTTCCTTCGGCGTGGCGGCGGGCGCCAGCAGGATATGCCACGACACCGCCTCGAAGTCCGGTGCGCCGGCGGCTTCCGCGAACGGCGGAATATCCGGAAGGGTGGGGATGCGCATCGCCGACGACACCGCGAGCGCGCGCAGCTTGCCGGCCTGGATCAGCGGCAGCGAGGCGCCGGCTTCGGCGAAGGCGAGCGCG
>CAMDEB010000168.1 GCA_945893085.1 Rhodoplanes serenus
AACCGGCTGCCGCCTGGCCATGGGAGCGGTCGCCGGCTGCCCCATCACCGCGACCTTCGACGGCGACGCCAGCCTGCGCACCCGGCCGATGCGGCGCATTCTCGATCCGCTGGAACGCATGGGCGCCCGCATCCAGGTGATCGGCGAGGGCGGCCGGCTGCCGGCGACGCTGCAGGGCGCGCGCGACCCGATGCCGATCGAGTACGAGGCGCCGGTGCCGTCGGCGCAGCTCAAGTCGGCGGTGCTGCTGGCCGGGCTCGCCGCACCCGGCACCACCATCGTGATCGAGAAGGAGGCGACGCGCGACCACACCGAGAAAATGCTCAAGCACTTCGGCGCCAGCTTGCGCGTCGAATCGCTCGGTGATCATGGCCGCCGCATCACGCTCCACGGGCAACCCGAGTTGACGGCCGCGCCGGTCGTGGTGCCGGCCGATCCGTCGTCGGCGGCGTTTCCGCTGGTCGCGGCGCTGATCGTGCCGGGCTCGGAGATCATCCTCGAAGGCGTGATGACCAATCCGCTGCGCACCGGTCTGTATGTCACGCTGCGCGAAATGGGCGCGTCGATCGAGGTTCTGGCCGCGCGCAACGAGGGCGGCGAGGAGGTCGCCGATCTGCGCGTGCGCGCGGGCGGGCTCAAGGGCGTCGATGTGCCGGCCGAGCGCGCGCCGACGATGATCGACGAGTATCCGATCCTTGCGGTCGCCGCGGCCTTCGCGCAAGGCGATACCCGGATGCGCGGGTTGAAGGAATTGAGGGTGAAGGAATCCGACCGGCTCGAAGCCACCGCCGCCATGCTGCGCGCCAACGGCGTCCAGGTCGACATCGAAGGCGACGATCTGATCGTCTACGGCAAGGGTCATGCCCCTGGCGACGGCCTGGTCGCCACCCATATGGATCACCGCATCGCCATGTCGGCGCTGGTGCTCGGCGGAGCGACCGAGCAGCCGGTCCGGGTCGACGACATGGGTTTCATCGCCACGAGCTTTCCGGGGTTTGTCGAGATGATGCGTTCGCTGGGAGCGGACCTGTCGTGATCATCGCCATCGACGGGCCGGCCGCCTCCGGCAAGGGCACCCTCGCCAAGAAGCTCGCCGTGCATTTCGGGCTGCGCCACCTCGACACCGGCCTGATCTACCGGGCGGTGGCGGCGGCGCTGCTTGACGCCGGACGCCCGGCCAATGACCGGGAGGGGGCGATCGCCGCCGCCAGAACGCTCGACCCGAGCCGCTTCGACGAAACCTCGCTCAAGCGCTACGAGGTCGGCGAAGCCGCCTCGGTTGTCTCCGCAATCCCCGAGGTGCGCGCGGCACTGTTCGATTTCCAGCAGGAGTTCGCCGCCGCGCCGCCCGGCGCCGTGCTCGACGGCCGCGACATCGGAACTGTCATTTGCCCCGACGCCGAGGTGAAGATCTTCGTCACCGCCACGCCGGAGGAGCGGGCCCGCCGCCGCACCCTGGAGCTCAAGGGCCGGGGCGAGCGTCCCGACGAGCAGGCGGTGCTCAAGGACATCCTGGCCCGCGACGAGCGCGACCGCTCCCGGGCCGCTGCCCCGCTGGTCCAGGCGGCCGACGCGCACTTGCTCGATACGACACATTTGGATATAGACGCCGCATTCCGGGCCGCCGTCGCCATCGTCGAGGCTGCACGAGCGAGTTGAGTTGAGGGTGCGTATGCCCTCGATTTTGGGCCAAAACCTCGCTTTTGCCGCGGAAACACGCGGCTTCCCGGAAAAATCATCGTCCCGACCGTTCGGATGATCGGGCCGGCATGCTGGAGCGATCCAGCGCCAGCCAGGGGTCGCGGGGCCCTTGGCCCGAACGGAAGGGGCGGAGCTTAACTCGAGCCGCCGGTCTGCCCGTCAGGAGATTACATGGCAACTGCTGCTGCTGCTGCCGCGCCGTCGCGCGAAGACTTTGCCACGATGCTGGATGAAGCGTTCGGCACGGGCAATCTGCAGGAAGGGTCCGTCATCAAGGGGACCGTCGTCGGCATCGAGAAGGACCTTGCGGTCATCGATGTCGGATTGAAGACCGAAGGCCGCGTCGCGCTCCGCGAATTCCAGGGGCCGGGACGCCAGAACGAAATCAAGATCGGCGATACCGTCGAGGTCTATCTGGAGCGCGTCGAGAACGCGCTCGGCGAGGCCGTGCTCTCGCGCGACAAGGCGCGCCGCGAGGAAAGCTGGGGCAAGCTCGAGACCGCGTTCAAGAACAACGAGAAGGTCACGGGCGTCATCTTCAACCAGGTCAAGGGCGGCTTCACCGTCGATCTCGACGGCGCGGTGGCGTTCCTGCCGCGCTCGCAGGTCGACATCCGGCCGATCCGCGATGTGACGCCGCTGATGAACGTCAACCAGCCGTTTCAGATTCTGAAAATGGATCGCCGGCGCGGCAACATCGTCGTGTCGCGGCGCACCGTGCTGGAAGAGACCCGCGCCGAGCAGCGCCAGGAGCTGGTGCAGAATCTCGAAGAGGGTCAGGTCATCGACGGCGTGGTCAAGAACATCACCGATTACGGTGCGTTCGTCGACCTCGGCGGCATCGACGGCCTGCTGCATGTCACCGACATCGCCTGGCGGCGCGTCAATCACCCGACCGAGGTGCTCAACATCGGCCAGTCGGTGAAGGTCAAGATCATCAAGATCAACTACGAGACGCACCGCATCTCGCTGGGCATGAAGCAACTGCTCGAAGACCCGTGGCAGGGCATCGAGGCCAAGTTCCCGGTCGGCACCCGCTTCAAGGGCCGCGTCACCAACATCACCGACTACGGCGCGTTCGTGGAATTGGAGCCGGGCATCGAAGGCCTGATCCACGTTTCCGAAATGTCGTGGACCAAGAAGAACGTTCACCCCGGCAAGATCGTATCGACATCGCAAGAGGTCGAGGTGCAGGTGCTCGAGGTCGATCCGGTCAAGCGCCGCATCTCGCTCGGTCTCAAGCAGACCATGCGCAATCCGTGGGAGGTCTTCGTCGAGAAGTATCCCCCCGGCACCAACATCGAGGGCGAGGTCAAGAACAAGACCGAGTTCGGCCTGTTCCTGGGCCTCGACGGCGACGTGGACGGCATGGTCCATCTCTCCGATCTCGACTGGAAGCGCCCCGGCGAGCAGGTGATCGAGGAGTTCAAGAAGGGCGACAAGGTCAATGCGGTCGTGCTCGATGTCGACGTCGAGAAGGAGCGCATCTCGCTCGGCATCAAGCAGCTGCAGGGCGATCCGATGGATAGCGCTGCGGCCGGCGATCTCAAGAAGGGCGCCGTGGTCACCGGTGAGGTGGTCGAGGTGAAGGAAACCGGGCTCGACGTGCAGATCGTCGGCACCGAGTTCGTCGCCTTCATCAAGCGCTCCGAGCTGGCCCGCGACCGCAACGATCAGCGCACCGAGCGGTTCCAGGTCGGTCAGAAGGTCGATGCCCGCATCACCCAGTTCGACCGGCGCACCCGCAAGGTGGCGATGTCGATCAAGGCGCTCGAGGTCGCCGAGGAGAAGGAGGCGATCGCCCAGTACGGCTCCTCCGATTCCGGCGCCACGCTCGGCGATATCCTCGGCCACGCGCTCAAGCGCAAGGGCGAAGAGGACGACAAGCCCGAAAAGGAATGATGCCGTTCAACCCAACCGCCTGAGGGTGGCTTGGATCGAAATGCCAACCCCCGGGCGACATCGCCCGGGGGTCCATTTTTTGGCGTATTGTTTCTGCTGATACCATGCTGGTCATGGCCGGGCTTGTCCCGGTCATCTCGCTTAGGGAAGCACCGTGCCCACCTTATCGGGATCACCGGGACAAGCCCGGTGATGACGGGGATGGGTTGGTGCGTCATGCTTTTGGCATAAGATGCACCGAAGCGGTTAGAATGCGTTTCGAATCAAAATCGAGGGAATGAGGCCATGTCGCTCGATGCCGATCATATCGTCGATCGCCGCCGCATGCGGCGCAAGCTGACGTTCTGGCGTGTCGTCACCGTGCTGGTCGCCATCGTCGCGGTGGTCGGCGGCGGGGTGTTCCTGACGACCGGTCGCACCGGCCTCTCCGAGGGGCCCGGCGGGTCGATCGCCCGGGTGACCATCGAGGGCCTGATCCGCTCCAGCCGGGACCGCTCCGAGGCGCTGGAACGGCTCGGCAAGAGCAGCGCGCGGGCGGTGGTCGTGCACATCAACAGCCCGGGCGGCACCGTCGCCGGCTCCGAGCAGCTCCACGACTCGCTGCAGCGCCTGAAGGCGCAGAAGCCGCTGGTGGTGGTGGTCGACGGGCTGGCGGCGTCGGGCGGCTATATCGCGGCGATGGCCTCGGACCACATCGTGGCCCAGCAGAGCTCGATCGTCGGCTCGATCGGGGTGATTTTCCAGTACCCGAACGTCAGCGAGTTGCTCAAGACCATCGGCGTCAAGGTCGAGGAGGTCAAATCCTCGCCGCTGAAGGCCGCACCCAACGGCTACGAGCCGACCAGCCCGGAGGCGCGCGCCGCCCTCGAAGCCGTCGTGATGGATTCCTACGCCTGGTTCCGCAACATGGTCCGCGACCGGCGGCATCTCGACGCGGCGGCGCTGGATCGCGTCGCCGACGGCCGGGTGTTCACCGGCCGGCAGGCGCTCGAGCTCAAGCTGATCGATGCGCTCGGCAACGAGGAGGCGGCGATCGGCTGGCTGGCCAAGGAGAAGAACGTCGACCCCAAGTCGCCGGTCCGCGACTATCGGTTGCAGCCCCGGTTCAGCGACCTGCCGTTCCTGCATGTCGCCATGGTCGGGGTGTTCGACGCGGTCGGCCTGACCGCCTTCGCCCGGCGGCTGGAGGAGTGGGGGGCGCTGCAGGCGATCGAGCGGCTCAACCTTGACGGTCTCCGGGCCCTTTGGCACCCTCCGGCGAGCAATTGATCCTACGGGCCTTTTCGGCCCTGAGGGGGGCGCGACCGATGATCAAGTCCGAGCTTGTGCAGCGCATCTCGACGGCCAATCCGCACCTTTACCAGCGCGACGTCGAGAACATCGTCAACGCCATCCTCAACGAGATCACCGGCGCGCTGTCGCGCGGCGACCGCGTCGAGCTGCGCGGCTTCGGCGCCTTCTCGGTGAAGAACCGCCCGGCCCGCACCGGCCGCAACCCGCGCACCGGAGCGCATGTGTCGGTCGCGCAGAAGTCCGTGCCGTTCTTCAAGACCGGCAAGGAGATGCGCGAGCGGTTGAATAAGAACGGCAGCGGGGCTTAGTCGCGAAGAATAAGTTTCGCGCTCGGTTGTTGCCGTCATGGCCGGGCTTGTCGCTGCAAGTCGGGTTCACCCGACTTGCAAAATCTCACTAAGGCCGGAACTCGGGCAAGCCCGAGTTCCGCTGCCATCCACGTCTTTAGGATCGAAGCTTCAGCAAGGCGTGGATGCCCGGCACAAGGCCGGGCATGACGAAAAGAGTTGATCGTCATGCGCAAGATCGTCACCGCTTTCGTCATCATCCCGATCGCGATCCTCATCGTCATGTTCGCGGTGGCGAACCGCGAGATCATCACGGTGACGTTCGATCCGTTCGATTCCAAGAATCCCGCCTTTGCGATGACCATGCCGCTGTTCATGCTGGTGTTCGTGCTGGTCGGCCTCGGCATTCTGGTCGGCGGGGTCGCGGCGTGGCTCAAGCAGCATAAGTGGCGCACACGCGCGCGCCGCGCCGAAGCCGAGGCGAAGCTGCTGCGCGAGCAGCTCGACGCCCGGCGCTCGCACCCCGGTCTGCCGGCGCCGTCGGAGATGCAGCCGACGGTCATCATCCCGCCGGCCGCGTAGTTTCGCCCTTGCGCATCGTCACCGCCGACGATATCGCCCGCGTGCTCACCTACGGCGCATTGACCGATGCGCTGGAGCAGGCGTTCCGCGCCGACATCGGCGTGCCGCTGCGGCACTCGCACATGATCCCGCAGCCAAGCGGCACCGAAGCCAAGCTGCTGCTGATGCCGGCTTGGACGAATGAAGGCGAGCGCCTGGTCGGCTGCAAGGTGGTCAGCGTCTATCCGGACAACATCAAAGCTGGCAAGCCGTCGGTGTACGGCAGCTATCTGCTGATGTCGGGCGACACCGGCGAGACGCTGGCGGTGCTGGACGGCACGACGCTGACCGCCTGGCGCACCGCCTGCGCGTCGGCGCTGGCGGCGCGCTATCTGGCGCGCGAGGACGCCGAGCATCTGGTGATGATCGGCGCCGGCGCGCTGGCGCCGCATCTGGTGCGCGCGCATTGCGCCGCGCGGCCGATCAAGCGCGTGACGCTGTGGAACCGGACGCGCTCGCGCGCGGTGTCGACCGCCTTTGCGCTGCACGCCGCGGGCGTCGAGCCGATCATCGCCGACGATCTCGAGGCTGCGGTGCGCACGGCCGACATCGTGTCCTGCGCGACGCTGTCCGCCACGCCGCTGGTTCGCGGCGCCTGGCTGAAGAAGGGCGCCCACGTCGATCTGGTCGGCGCCTACACGGCGAAGATGCGCGAATCCGATGACGAGGCGGTGCGCCGCGCCCGGGTGTTCGTGGACACCCGCGCGGGCGCGCCCAAGGAGGCCGGCGATATCGCCATCCCGCTCAAGAAACGCGTGATCAAGGCGAGCGACATCCAGGGCGACCTGTTTGAGCTGTGCCGGGGCAAGGTGAAGGGCCGCAAGCGCAAGGACGAGATCACGCTGTTCAAGTCGGTGGGGACGGCGATCGAGGACCTGGCCGCGGCGATGCTGGTGTGGCAGCGGCTCAAATAGGGGCGTTCGCAGGCGTTTGGCGCGGCCCGGGCATGGCGATTGGAAAGTCGGCCAAAGAACGCTAGAACCCCGCCTGCCATGCCATTCCTCGTCAAAATCTGTGGCCTGATGACGCCCGACGCGGTCGACGCCGCGCTGTCGGCCGGCGCCGACATGGTCGGCTTCGTGTTCTTTCCGCCGTCGCCGCGCAACCTCGGGGCCGAGGCGGCGCGCACGCTCGCCGCGCGCGTCAAGGGCCGCGCGCTCAAGGCCGCTCTTTCGGTCGATGCCAGCGACGACTTTCTGGCCGCGAGCATCGAGGCGCTCAAGCCCGACCTGTTGCAACTGCACGGCCAGGAGACGCCGGACCGGGTCGTGGTGGTGCGCGCGCGCTTCGGAATTCCGGTGATGAAGGCGCTGCCGATCGAGACCCGCGCCGACCTGCCGCCGATCCGTCTCTATGACAAGGTCGCCGAGCGGCTGCTGTTCGACGCGCGCGCGCCGCGCGAGGCGACGCGGCCGGGCGGCCTCGGCAAGACCTTCGACTGGCATGTGCTGGAGAACCTGGACCTTCCGGTGCCGTTCATGCTGTCGGGCGGACTCGATGCGAACAACGTGGCCGAAGCGATCCGCGTCACCCGCGCGCCGTCGGTCGACGTCTCGTCGGGCGTCGAGCGCTCGCCGGGCGTGAAGGATCCGGAGAAAATCCACGCTTTCGTGCGTGCGGCGCGGCAGGCGGCAGCTTCGCTGTCGGCGAAGAAACTCGTGAGCAACGCATGACCGCTCCGCTGCAGCCCAACTCCTTCCGCACCGGGCCCGACGAGCGCGGCCATTTCGGCATCTACGGCGGCCGCTACGTCGCCGAGACGCTGATGCCGCTGATCCTGGCGCTGGAGCAGGCTTACGCCGACGCCAAGGCCGATCCGGCGTTCAAGGCCGAGATGGACGGCCATCTCAAGAACTACGTCGGCCGGCCCACGCCGCTGTATTTTGCCGAGCGCATGACCGCGCATTTTCAGCGCCAGACGGCCTCCGGCCTGATGGGCGCGAAAATCTATTTCAAGCGCGAGGACCTCAATCACACCGGCGCGCACAAGGTGAACAACGTGCTCGGCCAGATCATGCTGGCCAAGCGCATGGGCAAGCCGCGGGTGATCGCCGAGACCGGCGCCGGCATGCACGGCGTCGCGACCGCGACCCTGTGCGCCAAGTTCGGCCTTGAGTGCATCGTCTACATGGGCTCGGTCGATGTCGCGCGCCAGCAGCCAAACGTGCTGCGCATGCGGGCGCTGGGCGCGCAGGTGCGGCCGGTCGAGTCCGGGGCAAAGACGCTGAAAGACGCGATGAACGAGGCGTTGCGCGACTGGGTGACCAACGTCGCCGACACGTTCTATTGCATCGGCACCGTGGCGGGCCCGCATCCCTATCCGATGATGGTGCGCGACTTCCAGTCGATCATCGGCTTCGAGACCCGCGAGCAGATGCTGGAGGCCGAAGGCCGGCTGCCGGACTCGCTGATCGCCTGCATCGGCGGCGGCTCGAATGCGATGGGCCTGTTTCATCCGTTCCTCGACGACCGTGCGATCGAAATCTACGGCGTCGAGGCGGCCGGTCACGGCCTCAAGAGCGGCAAGCATGCGGCGTCGATCGCGGGCGGTAAGCCCGGCGTGCTGCACGGCAATCGCAGCTACCTGCTGATGGATCGCGATGGCCAGATCGAGGAGGCGCATTCGATCTCGGCCGGTCTCGATTATCCCGGCATCGGGCCCGAGCATGCCTGGCTGAACGATCTCGGGCGGGTGAAATTCCTTTCGGCCACCGACAAGGAAGCGCTGGCGGCGTTCCAGCTTTGCAGCCGGCTCGAGGGCATCATTCCCGCGCTAGAGCCCTGCCATGCGCTCGCCAAGCTCGGCGACATCGCGCCGAAGAAGCCGAAGGATCACCTGATGGTGCTCAACCTCTCCGGCCGCGGCGACAAGGATCTGGCGAGCGTCGTGGAGCACCTCGGGGGCAAGCTCTGATGTGGGCACCGATCGCCTGGTGGAATGGGCTCGGCCGGCAGAAGCGCGTCGGCTGGCTGATCATCGCCGTCTCGGTGTTCTACATCGTGTATTTCCTGAAGGGCCGGCTGTTCGTCGCAGGCGATCCGATCAAGACCAAGGAGTGGGTCTGGTTCGCGCTGTCGTTCGGAGGGATCATGCTCGGCACCATCAACATCCGCATGGCTGAGATGCGAGAGCGCCGGCAAGGCATCCTGCCGCTCGGCGATCCGGACCGGTTTCCCAAGAAATGACTGTTGGTATCCATCAGCACGTGGCGCTCTCTCCTAACCTCTCCCCTGGGGGGACTGTTGCAGAAGTAGGTACTTTTGTGAATCGCTTGGCCATCACGATTCGGGGGCGGCGATGAGCGGATTGGGTTTTGGGGACTTGGCGGCGGAGCGGCTGCGGCGCGAGACAGAGTTGGATCGTATTGCGG
>CAMDEB010000169.1 GCA_945893085.1 Rhodoplanes serenus
TCCACACCTTGTTGTCGTGGAACGCGGCGCCGCCGTAGGGTGCGATCGCGTCGGCGCCGGTGAGCGTGTTGATGCTGCGGCCGTCGGGATAGGCGTCGTTCGGCCAGATCGATTCCGCGATCAGCACGCCGCGGCGCACGCCGTCGAACCAGCGCGCGTGGATCTGCACCTGCCCCCGCGGATTGCCGAGCACCACCGCCGAGCCGTCGGCGATGCCGAGCGTCGCCGCATCGTCCGGATGGATCATCACCGTCGGGCGCCCTTCCCTCGCACGCGAGGTCGGCGTCTCGTTGAAGGTCGAGTTGAGGAAGCCGCGCGACGGCGAGGTCGCGAGGCGGAACGGACATTCGGCGTCAGCCTCCTCGATCGACGTCCAGTGATCCGGCAGCTTCGGCATCGCCGCGACCGGCCCGCCATGAACCGGGCTGCGGAACGGCACGTTCGGCCAGTCCGGCTTGAAGCGGAACTTGCCGTCCGGATAAGCGAAGCCATCGACATAATGCGCAGTGTCGAAATCCGGCTGGCAATCGATCCAGCGTTTGGCCTCCAGCTCGCCGATCGTTCCCCAGCCTGATCTCTGCAAGGTCCAGTCGATCAGTTCGCGCGCGGTCATGGCGAAACCCGGATGCTCGGCGCCAAGCCGCTTGGCCAGCGCGCAGATCACTTCGTGGTTGGAGCGGCATTCGCCCGGCGGCTCGATCAGCTTCGGCCCCAGCAGGATGTATTGGTGACCGCCACCCTGGTAGACGTCGTCGTGCTCGACGAACATGGTCGCCGGCAGCACCACGTCGGCCATCCGCGCCGTCTCGGTCATCACCTGCTCGTGCACGCACACGAACAGGTCTTCGCGGGCAAAGCCACGCTTGACCGTTTCCTGGTCGGGCGCGACCGAGACCGGGTTGGTGTTCTGGATCAGCAGCGCAGTCACCGGCGGGCCGTCGCAGAGCGCCTCCCGGTCGCCGCACAGGATGGCGCCGATGCGCGACTGATCGAGCATGCGCACCGAGCGGTCGCGCATGTCGCTGCCTTCGATCATCGACTTGTTCCAGTGGTAGATGTCGGCATTGTTGTGGAACGCGCCGCCGCCCTCGTTCAGCCAGGCGCCGGTGATCGCGGGGATGCAACTCGCCGCGTGCATGTTGGCCGCGCCGTTGCGCGAGCGCGCAAAGCCGTAGCCCAGCCGGAAGTAGGCGCGCTTGGTCACGCCGACCAGGCGGGCGAATTCCTCGATCGTCGCCGCCGGACAGCCGGTGATTTTTTCCGCCCACAGCGGATCGCGCGTGCGCAGGTGCGCTTCAAGCTCGCGCGGCGCATCGGTGTATTTCTCAAGATAGTTCCAGTCGGCCTTGCCGTCGCGGAACAGGCAATGCATCACCGCGCAGGCAAGCGCGCCGTCGGTGCCCGGCTTCACCAGCACCGCGAGGTCGGCCTGCTCCATCGTACCATTCATGTAAACGTCGACTGCGACGATCTTGGCGCCGCGATCCTTGCGGGCATGGACCGCGTGGGTCATCACGTTGACCTGGGTGTTGACCGGATTGGTACCCCAGATCACCACCAGATCGGACTTCGCCATCTCGCGCGGATCGGGCCCGGCGATCTTCCCGGTGCCGGCCGCAAAGCCGGTGTAGGACGGGTTGACGCAGATCGTCGAATGGAAGCCGGAGTATTTCTTGGCGTGGCGCAGGCGGTGGATGCCGTCGCGCATCACCAGACCCATGGTGCCGGCGTAGTAGTACGGCCACACCGCCTCTGCGCCATGACGCTGCTCGGCCTGCAGGAATTTCTCGGCGACGAGGTCGAGGGCTGTGTCCCAGGAGATCGGCTCGAAGCTGCCGGAGCCTTTCGCGCCGTTGCGTATGAGCGGCCGCGTCAGCCGATCGGGATGATGCACGCGCTCGGCGTAGCGCGCGACCTTGGCGCAGATCACGCCTGCGGTATAGGCGTTGTCCGGCGCGCCGCGCATGCGGCCGATGGTGCGATCGTCCAGCACCTCGACCTCGAGCGCGCAGGTCGAAGGACAATCGTGCGGACAGGCTGAGGCGCCGATCCGGATCGGGGTTTGGGACTGAGGGCGATGGACTTGATTCATCGCCCTCAGTCTAACACTTCAGCTAGACGCGGTCGCGCGCCGGCTGCTGCACCTTGGGCGGGAACTCCTCCGGCCCCGGCGGATCGATGATCAGCGGCTGCTCCAGCATGGTCTTGTGCTTGGCGCGCCGGATCCCCCAACCGATGGCGACCACGAAGACGGCGCCGACGGAGGCCGACCACAGATGCCAGCGATCCACGAACTCCTGCCCCATGTAGCTGATGACGGCGGCATCCTTGATGATGATCTCGCCCGCGACCCAGCCCAGCAGAGCGGCGCCCGCCCAGACCAGGACCGGATACTTTTCCATGACCTTCATCAGCAAGGCGCTCCCGGCGATGATCAGCGGCACGCTGGTCGCAAGACCGAACACGATCAGCGTGGTCTTGATCGTGAGCGCATGCGCCATGTCGACGCGCATCGCCGCGGTTTCCGCCGCCGCCGCGATGGCGATGACGTTGTCGAGGCTCATGACGATGTCGGCGACGGTGACCAGCCAGACCGCGCGCATCAGCGTATCGCCGGCCTTCACGCTCTCCTCGCCGTGCTCCTCGGTCGGGACAATCAGCTTAACCGCGATCCAGAGCAGCAGCACGCCGCCGACCAGCTTGAGGTACGGCATTCCCATGATCTGGGCGATGATGATGGTGAAAAAGATGCGGAGCAGCACGGCGGCCCCGGCGCCCAGCAGGATGCCCCAGAACCGTTGCCTTGGCGGCAATGAGCGGCAGGCGAGCGCGATGACCACCGCGTTGTCGCCCGAGAGCAGAATGTTGATCCAGATGATCTGGCCGACCGCGACCCAGAACGCCGCCGACATCATGTCCGCCCAAAGATAGCCCACCTGAAGCTCCCTTCCCTTGGTTCCCCCGCCGATGCGCCGTCGCGCAGCGAAACGGTGCCGGGCCATTGCCCGCGCCTAATCTACAAGTGCTGCCCGAGCCTTGACCAGCCGCAAAGGCGGCGAAGCGCCACGTTTCAGAACCACTGTTATCCGACGATCTCGTTGCCCGCGAAGAACTGGGCGATTTCCTGCGCCGCCGTGTCGGCGGCGTCCGAGCCGTGGACGGAGTTCTCGCCGATCGACTTGGCGTGCACCTTGCGGATGGTGCCGGCCGCGGCCTTGGACGGGTCGGTCGCGCCCATGATGTCGCGATATTTCGCGATCGCGTTCTCGCCTTCGAGCACCTGAACCACCACCGGTCCCGAGGTCATGAACGTCACCAGTTCGCCGAAGAACGGCCGCTCGCGGTGCACGCCGTAGAAGGTTTCGGCCTGCTCGCGGGTGATGCGCACGCGCTTTTGCGCGATGATCCGCAATCCGGCCTGCTCGATCATGGCGTTGACGGCGCCGGTCAGGTTGCGGGCGACCGCATCGGGCTTGATGATCGAAAAGGTACGCTCGACCGCCATTTTTGCTCGTCCTTCGTAGAAAATCGGGCACCCGAAATGGGTCGCGGCGGCTTATAGCCGCCGGCCCGGCGAGCGGCAAGTTTTGCGCCGCGTGGGTGTTCCAGAATTGGACGACCGGAGGCGTTTTGCGCCACCGCCGCAGGCGATGAACCTCCGACGCCCCCGATACGACTGATCGGCAGGATGTAAACCGCATCCCCCAAACAGGAGATACCACCATGTTCCGCAAGCTGATCCTGACTCTCGCCGCGACCGCCGCCCTCGGCACGGCTTCGCTCGCCGTCAGCACCACCTCCGCCTCGGCGTGGGGCCATGGCTGGCACGGCCATCGTCATCACCACGGCGGTTTTTTCCGCGGTGGCGTCCGCTTCTACGGCGGCCCCGTCTATGCCGGTTATACCGGTGGCTGCTACGTCAAGCGCGTCGTCGGCACGCCGTGGGGCCCGCGGGTGCGTTGGGTCAACGTCTGCTACTGAGCTGACGATTTCGTGCAGGCGACAAATGAAAGCCCCGGCCTCGCGCAGCGAGACCGGGGTTTCGTCGTCGATGGATCGCGACCTAGACGTCGAGCGTTTTCGATTTCACCAGCCAGCCGGCGATCGCGCCGGCGATGGTCGGCACCACCAGATACATCCACACCTGCGCCAGCGCCGTGCCGCCGACGAACACCGCCGGCCCGAGGCTGCGCGCGCCATTCAGCGACGATCCCGAAACCGGGATGAACGCGAAGTGCATGACCATCAAGGTCAGACCGATGACCAGGCCGGCGAGCGCCGCCGAACCCTTCGGCCCAGTGACGGCGAGGATCACGATGGTGAATATCAGCGTGCCGACGAATTCGGCCAGCATCGCCGAGCCCATGCTGAAGGACGACCAGCCGTTCTGGCCGAGGCCGTCCTTGGCGACGTCGTAGCCGGAAACCCTGCCCTTCATGATGATGTACAGGATGCCTGCGCCGATGATGGCACCGATCAACTGCGAGACGATGTAGCCGATCGCATCCGGCGTATTCATGCGACCGGACGCCCACACCGCGGCGGTCACCGACGGATTGAGATGGCAGCCCGAAACCGGCCCGATGGCATAGGCCATCGCCGTGACGGTCATGCCGAACGTCATGCCGATGCCGATAAAGCCGATCGGAGCCGCGGCGCCAAAACCTTCGGCGACGATCGAAGCGCATCCGATCAGCACCAGCACCGCCGTGCCGAAAACCTCCGCAAGATATTTCTGCGTGTTGCCGCCCATGATGTTTCCCCCTTGATCGACGCGCCGCTTTGCGGACGTCCGGCCCCATTTCCAACTCGACGATAGTAGCCGACGAGGAAACCTTCACACCAGGGCGATCAATCGTGCCGGACCGCCCGTGGCGTCCTTCACCTTGGCCGCACCCACGACCAGCGTCGCCCCCGATGCCGGCACCTGGTCGAGGTTGGCGACATTCTCGAGACCCCAGCGGCCGGACGGCAACCAGAGATAGTGGGTCTTGAAATCCTTCGACGGGCCGTGATCGAGCGAGAGCGTATCGACCGCCAGTCCCAAAACCTTGCGCTCGCCGATCAGCCATTCGGCGGCCAGCGGCGAGAAACCTGGGAAGTGGAACGAGCCGCCCGCGTCCTTGCCGGTGTATTTCGCCTCGCTGCCGACGTGCTCCGCCCAGCCCGACAGCATCGCCACGCAGCAGTTGTCCGGCAGCCTTTTGTATTTCTTTTCCCAGTCCAACAGATCCTGGCGGCCGACCAGGTAATCGGGGTTTTGCGCCGCGCGGCTGCGCACGTCGATCACCGCAAGCGGCACCACCAGCGCCTCAGCGGAAATTTTTTCGACCGTGGCGCCGGCTTCCGAGAAATGAATCGGCGCATCGATATGGGTGCCGGCGTGCTCGATGATGCGCCACCAGTTGAGATTGAAGCCGTCCTTCTTGAAATCGAACTGCTTCTGCAGCTCGACGCCCGGCACGCCGAAGAAGGTCGGGAACTCCGGCGACATGGTGTGGGTGAGATCGACCACCGCCTTGTGGCGGCGCGGCGCCGGCGCTGCGTCGGCGGAGCTGATCGCGGTGGCGGCGAAGCCCGCGGCGGCGGCGCCCCTGAAGAATCCGCGGCGGCTGAGCGCCTGATGGACGATTTCCTGGCATCCGGGGACACACATGACCGGCCTCCTCTCGCAACCAATGGCAACCCGGCTCGCCGCACAGCATGACCCGCGCCGCCCACGCAGCGCAACCGCAGATCACTCGAAAAGGATTGCTTCGTCCGCCGCGCTCGGCCACAAGGCGCGCATGCTCATCATCGATGACCTCTCCGTACGCATCGCCGGCAGACTCCTTCTCGACCAAGCCTCGGCCCGGATCACGCCCGGCTCCCGGATCGGGCTCGTCGGCCGCAACGGCAGCGGCAAGACCACGCTGTTCAACGTCATCGCCGGCGACCAGACGACCGAGCACGGCCATATCGAAATCACGCCCCGCTGGCGCATCGGCCGCCTGGCGCAAGAGGCGCCGAACGGTCCGGAGAGCCTGATCGACGTCGTGCTCAACGCCGACATCGAGCGCGCGAGCCTGCTCGCCGAGGCCGACACCGCGCACGATCCGCATCGCATCGCCGAGATCCAGACCCGGCTCGCCGACATGGGAGCCTATGCGGCGCCGGCGCGCGCCGCCTCGATCCTCTCGGGGCTCGGATTCTCCGAACCCGACCAGCAACGGCCATGCTCGGAGTTCTCCGGCGGATGGCGGATGCGCGTCGCGCTCGCCGCGGTGCTGTTCGCGGAGCCGGACTTGCTGCTGCTCGACGAGCCGACCAACTATCTCGACCTCGAAGGCACGCTGTGGCTGCAGGACCATCTCGCGCGCTATCCGCACAGCATGATCGTCATCAGCCACGATCGCGACCTGCTCGACACCTCGGTCAACTTCATTCTGTCGCTGGAGAACCAGAAGCTGACGCTTTATCGCGGCGGCTATTCGGACTTCGAGCGGCTGCGCAACGAGCGCCTGATGCTCGACCAGAAGATGGTCAAGAAACAGGAGGCGCAGCGTAAGCACCTGCAAGCGTTCGTCGACCGCTTCAAGGCCAAGGCGTCGAAGGCGCGGCAGGCGCAGTCGCGCGTCAAGATGCTGGAAAAGATGGGACCGGTGTCCGCGATCGTCACGAGCGACGTGCTGCCGATCAAGATTCCCGAACCCGACAAGCTGCTTTCGCCGCCGATCATCGTGCTCGACCGCGTCAGCGTCGGATACGAGCCCGGCCGGCCGGTACTCGAGAATCTTTCACTGCGGATCGACGACGACGACCGCATCGCCCTGCTCGGCTCGAACGGCAACGGCAAATCGACGCTGGTCAAGCTGATCGCGGCGCGGCTCACAGCCTTCAAGGGAACCGTGACGCGGGCCTCGAAGCTCAAGATCGCCTATTTCGCGCAGCACCAGCTCGACGAGCTCGATCCGGAAGACAGCGTTTACGACCACATTCGCGCGCTGATGCCGGACGCATCGGAATCGAAGGTGCGCGCGGTTGCGGGCTCGCTCGGATTTTCCGGCCAGACCGCCGACACCAAGGTCGAAAAGCTGTCGGGCGGCGAGAAAGCGCGGCTGACCCTTGGACTTGCGACCTGGGGCGGCCCGCATTTGCTCATCCTCGACGAGCCGACCAACCATCTCGACATCGACAGCCGCGCGGCGCTGATCGAGGCCATCAACGACTATCCCGGCGCGACGATCATCGTCTCGCACGACCGGCATCTGCTCGACGCCTGCGCCGACCGGCTCTGGCTGGTGGCCGACGGCGAGGTCACGCCATTCGACGGCGATCTCGACGATTACCGGCGTCGCGTCCTCTCCGATCGCAGCGATTCCGATGGCGCGGACCGCCGCTCGCGCGGCCGGGGATCAAAATCCGGGCGCAGCCGCCCCACCGTCGAAAAGCGCGCCGAGACGGCGTCGCTGCAACAACGGCTGTCGCGCGCGGAGAGCGAGATCGCGCGGCTGACGCGGGAAATCGAAAAGCTCGATGCCGCGCTCGCGGACGGCAATCTCTTCACGCGCGATCCCGCGAAGGCCGCGGCGCTGGCCAAGACGCGGTCGAGCACGGCTCGTGCGCTGGCGCAAGCCGAGGAGGACTGGCTCGCAGCCGGCGCGGCGCTGCAAACAGCGACTGGCTGAGCAGCCCGGGCCAAGCAGCGATCAGGTGGCGCGTTGCGGTTTGCGAGCTGGCCGGGCCGGCCGTGCGGTCGGCGGCGGCTCCGGTCCACGCTCCATGGTGACGAGACGTCCGGCGACGAAGCGATAGATGCCGGGTCTCGCGCCCCGGATGTAGGTGAGCGTCACGGTGCGCTCGCTGCGCTCGTTGCTTCCAAGCTCGACCTTTTCGGCGATGCCCGCCCGTTTGACCACGTCGCACTCGGTCATCTCCAGGGCGATGCCGCTGGGAATGGCCGGCACCGCCGTCTGGCCTGGCTGTTCGGGCGCGATCGGGCCGCAGCGTCCGTCGGTGTCGACCAAATCCTCCGGGGTCACGACCCGCACGGTGGATTCCCTGAGCGCCGCCACCGACGCCGGCCGAAAGATCGACGTATCGATGGATTTGAAAGAATCCATGTCTGGAAGCGCGCATGCACCGAGCGCGAATGCCGCCGATAGTCCCATCATTCTGCGCACAAGCTGCACCGCGAAGCTCCGATGTTCCCGGCCTGGAGCGCGACTCAAACCCTGACTTTGCGTCACCATCACGGCGGCTGCAACCGCGGACGTGAATTCCATCAGGCCTTCTTGACCCAGCGGCCCTGCTCGTCCGGCTGCCAGTAGGTGGCGTCGAAGCCCTGGGCCTTGACCTCGCTCCAGCGTGCGCGGGCGGCCGCAACCGCGTCCTCGTCCTCGCCGTCGAACATCAGCACGATGCGATCATAGGTCGCGGCATCGACCGGCACCGGCGCGCCATCGATCAGGAAGCGCACGCTGGCGCCGTTCGGATTGTCGTCGCCGCTGGTGAGCAGGATCGGATGCGCCGCAGGCTCGGGCTCGCGCGCGGTGCCGTGCGGCAGGAACACATCGTCGCGATAGGTCCACAGGTGCGCATCGAGCGCCTCGACCCGCTCATCGGACGAAGCCTGCACGACCACGCGCCAACCCCGCTGCAGCGATTTCTCGAGCAGCGCCGGCAGCACGCGCTCAAGCGGCTGACGTTGCAGGTGGTAGAATAGGACTTCGGTCATGATCGGAGCTCAATCATTTCTCGTAATGTTCCGCCACCAGCCGATCCAGCAGCCGCACGCCCCAGCCCGAGCTCCAGCTCTTGTTGATCTCGGTCTGCGGCGAGCCGAGCGCCGTGCCGGCGATGTCGAGATGCACCCATGGCGTCTTGCCGACGAAGCGCTGCAGCAATTGCGCCGCGGTGATCGCACCGCCATAGCGCCCGCCGGAGTTCTTCATGTCGGCGAACTTGGAGTCGATGATCTTGTCGTACTCCGGACCGAGCGGCATCCGCCAGACGCGCTCGCCGGTCGCCTCGCCCACCTTGGAGAGGCGCTCCGCGAGCCGGTCGTCGTTGGCGAACATGCCGGCGTATTCCTGACCCAGCGCGACGATGATCGCGCCGGTCAGCGTCGCCAGGTTGATCATGAACTTCGGCTCGCACTTGGAATTGACGTAGTGCAGCACGTCGGCGAGCA
>CAMDEB010000170.1 GCA_945893085.1 Rhodoplanes serenus
GACAGCGGAGGTAAGGCGGCGATCAGCGCGGCTTCTGGAATTTCAGCACGAATTCGTCGACCGGCACCTTCGGCCGGAACACCGGCTCGTCGCGCGGGTCTTGCGGATTGCGCAGGAAATCGGCCTCGCCGACCAGCTTGAAGCCGGCCGCCTCGACCTCGCTCTGCAGCGCGCTCTCCTCGATGCGGTGCAGGGTCTTGCCCACCGAGGTGCCGGCGCCGGGCTTGGCCGAATGGTCGGCGATCACCAGGAACGCGCCCGGCTTGAGCGCCGCGAACAATTTCCGGTTCATCGCCGCGCGATCCACCTCCATGTAGGTGGTGTCGTGATAGAAAAAGAAGAACGTGATGAGATCGACGTCGCGCACATCCGCCGGCAGCGGATCGTCGAAGTTGCGGATCACTTCGACGACGTTGCCCATCGCCGGTGTCTTCATCCGCGCCACGAAGCGCTCCCGCGCGCGGGCGTTGGTCGCAGCCGAGTCCTGGCCATAGACCTTGCCGGAGGGCCCGACCGCGCGCGCCATCAATTCGGTGCTGTAGCCGCCGCCGGCGCCCATATCGAGCACCATCATGCCGGTTTTCACCCCTGTGAAGGCGAGCAGCTTCACGGGGTCGCGGCGCTGATCGGTCTGGCGGTCGGCCTCGCTGCGGTCAGGCGCGGCGACCAGCGCGGCATAATCCTGCGCCATGGCCGCGCTCGGTGTGGCGATGAGCAACGCGCTCCAGGCCAGCAGGCCGATCGCGGCGAGGCGTACAATGTGACCGCTGGAAATCCGCATGGCTGATCCCTCCCCCTGACGCATGAACATTTTATGTCGTTGGCAGTACGTCCGTCACGCCGCCTTTTTGCCCGGCGGGAAACGGCGATAGAACCGATCGTCGGTCTTCGCCATGTCGAGCAGCAGCTTGGACGGCGCAAAGCGCGGGCCGTACTTCTTCTCCAAGTTCTGGCATAGCGCGACGAAGCGCTTGGATCCCATCATATCGATATAGGACAGCGTCCCGCCGGAATACGGCGCAAAACCGAAACCGAGGATCGAGCCGACGTCGGCCTCGCGCACGTCGGTGACGACGCCCTCTTCGAAGGTGCGCGCCGCCTCCACCGCCATCACCACCAGGATCCGGTGCTTGAGCTCCGCGACGTCGATCGCCTCGACCTGCTCGCGCGTGAGCGTCTTCGGCAGCAGATCGGCAATGCCGGACCACAGGTGCTTCTTGCCGCCCGCCGGATAGTCGTAAAAGCCCTTGCCGTTCTTGCGGCCGAGCCGGCCGTGCTTTTCGACCATGTCCTCCAGCAGTTTCTTCTGGCGCGGGTCCACCGCGCCAGGCCCGAGATCCGTCTCGGCGGCCCGCACGATCCGCAGGCCGAGGTCGAGGGCGGTTTCGTCGTTGAGCGAAAGCGGGCCGACCGGCATGCCGGCCATGCGCGCCGCGTTCTCGATCATCGCCGGCGGGATGCCCTCGAGCAGCATCAGATGGCCTTCCTGGATATAGTTCAGCACGCAGCGGTTGGCGTAGAAGCCGCGCGTGTCGTTGACCACGATCGGCGTCTTACGGATCGCGCGCACAAAATCGAGCGCCATCGCCAGCGCCGCGTCGCCGGTCTTCTTGCCCATGATGATCTCGACCAGCATCATGCGCTCGACCGGCGAGAAAAAATGAATGCCGATAAAGCGCGCCGGGTCCTTGGCGGTTTCCGCCAGCGAAGAGATCGGCAGCGTCGAGGTGTTGGAGCCGAACACCACGTCCGGCACCACCGCCTGCGCGTTCGTCGTCGCCTCGGCCTTCACCTTGCGGTCCTCGAACACCGCCTCGACGATCAGGTCGCAGCCCGCCAGCGCCTGGTAGTCCGCCGTGGCCGTGATGCGCGCCAGCACGGCGTCGCGCGCGGCAGCCGTCGAGCGGCCCTTGTTGACCTGATCGGTCAGGCCCTTGTGGACGTGCGCCTTGCCCTTGTCCGCGCTGTCCTGGTCGCGATCGATCAGCACCACGTCGATGCCGGCCTGCGCGCTGACCGAAGCGATACCGGCGCCCATGAAGCCGGCGCCGATGATGCCGACCTTCTTCAACTCCGACGGCGGCACGTTCCCCGGCCGCCGCGCGCCTTTGTTCAGCTCCTGCATGGAGACGAACAGCGAGCGGATCATCGCCGCGGCTTCGGGCGAGCGCAAAATTTTCGCGAAGTAACGCGACTCGACCGTGAGCGCCCGGTCGAACGGCAGCAGCAATCCCTCGTACACCACCTGCAGGATCGCGCGCGCCGCCGGATAATTGTCGTAGGTCTCGCGGCGGTAGATCGCGTTCGCCGGCGGGAACGTCATCATCCCGGCCTTGGAATAGACTTGACCGCCCGGCAGCCGGACTTTCTCGTCGTCCCACGGCGCCTTGGCCTTCGGATTGGCCTTCACCCATTCTTTCGCGGTCTTGACCAGATCGGCCGCCGGCACCACGGCGTCGACGAGCTTCATCGCCTTGGCGCGACTGAGCCGAAGCTGGTCGCCCTTGAGCAGGAACTGCAATGCGTCGGCCGGCGCGATCATGCGCGCGATCCGCTGCGTGCCGCCGGCGCCGGGGAACAGGCCGATCTTGACCTCGGGCAGGCCGAGCCGGGTCTTGTCGTTCTCGGCGGCGATGCGCTGGTGGCAGGCGAGGCAAAGCTCGAAGCCGCCGCCGAGCGCGGTGCCGTTGATCGCCGCGGCCCACGGCTTGCCGGAGCTTTCCAGCCGCCGGTAGAGCTGCGACAGCTTGCGGCTCTCGGCGAACAGCAGCGCGGCGGCGGCCTCCTCGCCCTGGTTCTTCGCCATGTCGGTGAACGCGCGGGTGAGCGATTCCAGCAGCGTGAGGTCGGCGCCGGCGCTGAACGTGTCCTTGCCCGAGGTGATGACCGCGCCTTTGATCGCGGCGTCGCCGGCGATCTGCTCAACGATCTTGCCCAGTTCCTCGATCACCGACAGGTTGATGGCGTTCATCGTGCGGTCGGGCATGTCCCAGGCCACCAGCGCGATGCCGTCGGCGTCGACGTCGAGTTTGAAATTGCCGGACATGATTGCGGCTCCTTATTCCTTGATCGGTTCGCCGTTGCGGCGCATCCAGCGGCGGCTCTTGTCGTCACGCTCCATGACGAAATCCACGTCCGGATAGTGCACGCGCTCGGCGTTCGAGCGGGTGCCGACCTCGAGATAGACCGCGTCGCGGTCGGTGCGGTTGATCAGGCAATGGCCGATGCCGCCGTTCGAGCGCCAGCCGGCCGCGTCGCCGGGCTTGAGCACGATCTCGCCGTCGTTCTCGTGCAGCACCAGCTCGCCTTCCAGCATGTAGATGAATTCGTCCTCGCTCTCGTGCCAATGGCGCAGCGCCGACATCGAATTGGGCTTGATGCGCGCGATGTTGACGCCGAACTGGGTCAGGCCGACGACGTCGCCGATCTTCTGCTTCTCGCGGCCGGCGATCGCGTAGGCGAACTCCTTCGGATAGGACGCGTTGTTGGTCCACGGCACCTTGGCCAGATCGATTTTCGGCATATGCCCCCCTACGCCTTCGGATACGGCTCGCCGGACTTGCGACGATAGACCATGCTGGTTTCGTCACGCTCGAAGATCATGTCGATGTCGGGGTAGACCACGCGCTCGGCTTTCAGGCGCGTGCCGACCTCGAGATACTTTGCGTCCCGTTGCGTGCGATTGACCAGGCAATGGCCGTTGGTGGCGCCGGCCTTCCAGCCGGCCGCGTCGCCCGGCTTGAGCACGGTCTCGCCGCCGTCCTCGCACAGCACCAACTCGCCTTCGACGACGAAGATGAACTCGTCCTCGTTGGCGTGCCAATGGCGCTGCGCCGACCAGGCGCCCGGCTTCAAGGTGGTGAGATTGACCCCGAATTGATTGAGCCCGATGGCGTTGCCGAGCCGCTTGCGCTCGCGGCCGACGACGGCCTGATTGAACGGCGCGGGATAGTTGGTGCCGGTCTCGACCGTGATGCCGGCGATGTCGACCTTGGGCATTCCAGAACCTCTGTCCAGTCCCAGCTCTCTCACGACCTCATCCTGAGGAGCATCGCGAAGCGATGCGTCTCGAAGGATGGGGTCGCCACCGTGGCCGCCCTCGTCCTTCGAGACGCGGCCACGCAAGGCGGCTTTAGCCGACGTGCGCATTCTAGTGGCCGATGTCGGGTAAACCCGACATCGGTGGCCGCTCCTCAGGATGAGGGCGGAGCCGCATTCACACCCTCTCGATAATCGTCGCAGTGCCCATTCCCACGCCGATGCAGAGCGTCACCAGCGCGGTGCTGAGATTGCGCCGCTCCAGTTCGTCGAGCACGGTGCCGAGGATCATCGCGCCGGTGGCGCCGAGCGGATGGCCCATGGCGATGGCGCCGCCGTTGACGTTGATCTTGTCATGCGGAATGTCGAACGCCTGCATGTAGCGCAGCACGACCGAGGCGAACGCCTCGTTCAGCTCCCAAAGGTCGATGTCGGCGGTCGTCATGCCGGCGCGCTTGAGGACTTTCTCGGTCACCGGAATCGGTCCGGTCAGCATGATCGACGGCTCGGAGCCGATATTGGCGAACTGCCGGATGCGCGCGCGCGGCTTCAAGCCCGCGGCCGTGCCGCTCTCCTTGTTGCCGATCAGCACGGCCGCCGCGCCGTCGACGATGCCCGACGAATTGCCCGGCGTGTGGACGTGGTTGAGCGCCTCGACCTCGGGATAGCGCTGGATCGCCACCGCGTCGAAGCCGCCCATCTCGCCCATCTGCACAAACGACGGATTGAGCTGCGCCAGCGTCTGCATGGTGGTGCTCGGCCGCATGTGCTCGTCCTTGTCGAGCAGCGTCAGGCCGTTGACGTCCTTCACCGCCATCACCGAATTCTTGAAGCGCCCCTCGTCCCAGGATTTCGCCGTGCGCTTCTGGCTCTCGACCGCGTAGGCGTCGACGTCGTCGCGCGAGAAGCCGTACTTGGTGGCGATCAGGTCGGCGGAGATGCCCTGCGGCACGAAATAGGATTTCAGCGCGATCGAGGGATCGACCGGCCAGGCGCCGCCCGACGCGCCGATGCCGACCCGGCTCATGGATTCGACGCCGCCGCCGATCGTCATGTCGTGCTGGCCCGACATCACCTGCGCCGCGGCGAAGTTCACCGCGTCGAGGCCCGAGGCACAAAAGCGATTGATCTGTATGCCAGGCACGCTATCGCCGTAGCCGGCCATGATCGCGGCAACGCGAGCGATATCGCCGCCAGCCTCGCCAACCGGATCGACGCAGCCCAGCACCACGTCGTCGATCAGTGCCGGATCGAGCTTGTTGCGCGCCTTGAGCGCGATCAACGGCTGCGCCGCGAGATTGAGCGCGGTGACCTCGTGCAGCGCGCCGTCCGCCTTGCCGCGACCGCGCGGGGTCCGGACGTGATCGTAGATGAAGGCGTCGGTCATCGATCTCTCCAAACGTTCCGTCTCGCCGCACTCTCCGCTGTCGTCCCCGCGAAGGCGGGGACCCAGAACCACAAATCCAAATTGCTGCGTCGAGGATCCCCGCCTTCGCGGGGATGACAGCAACAACGACTTGCGACAACGGCTACAAACTCCGCGCGATCAGCAATTTCATGATCTCGTTCGTGCCCGCGTAGATACGCATCACCCGCGCGTCGCGGTAGAGCCGCGAGATCGGGTATTCGTCCATATAGCCATAGCCGCCGAACAGTTGCAGGCAGCGATCGGCGACCTTGCCCAGCATGTCGGTGGCCCAGACCTTCGCCATCGACGCGGTCGACGTGTCGAGCTCGCCCTTCACGTGCCGTTCGATGCAATGGTCGATGAACACCTTGCCGACGGTGACTTCGGTCTTGCAGTCGGCGAGCTCGAACTGGGTGTTTTGGAATTCAATGATGGCCTTGCCGAACGCCTTGCGCTGCTTGGCGTAGTCGATGGTCAGCGCCAGCGCGCGCTCCATCATGGCGACGGCGTGCAGCGCCACGATCAGCCGCTCCTGCGGCAACTCGTTCATCAGTTGCGCGAAGCCCTGGCCCTCTTCGGTGCCGAGCAGGTTCTCGGTCGGCAGCGACACGTCCTCGAAGAACAATTCCGAGGTGTCGGCGGAATCCATGCCGAGCTTCTTCAGCTTGCGGCCGCGGCGGAAGCCCTCCGCGCCGTCGGTCTCCACCACCATCAGCGAGATGCCCTTGGCACGCTCCTTCGGATCGGTCTTGGCGACGACGATGACGAGGTTGGCGTGCTGGCCGTTGGTGATGAAGGTCTTCGAGCCGTTGAGCACATAGCGGTTGCCGGTCTTCACCGCGGTGGCACGCACACCTTGCAGATCCGAGCCGGTGCCGGGCTCGCTCATGGCGATGGCGCCGACCAGCTCCCCGGTCGCGAGCTTCGGCAGCCAGCGCTTTTTCTGCTCCTCGGTGCCGTAGTGCAAAATGTAGGGCGCGACGATCCCGGAATGCAGCGGCGCACCGAACGTGTCGAAACCGGCCAGACTGTACTCGCGGTTGATGATCGCCTCGTGCGCGAAGCTGCCGCCGGAGCCGCCGTATTCCTCCGGCATCGCGGCGCAGAGCAGGCCGGCCTCCCCGGCCTTGGTCCAGACCTCGCGCGGGTACATGTGATCGTCGTGCCATTTATCGAGATGCGGCACGAACTCGTTCTGCATGAAACGGCGCGCCTGGTCCTCGAGCAGCACGAGGTCCTCGGTCATCCAGGGCGGGCGGGGAAGGTTGAGGGCGTCCATGGGCGAATCACCTGGGTCAACATAAGGCCCCAGGACCTGCGCGGCGAGGCCACGATCTATTGACAGGGCAATCGCCACTTGGAACAAGCCCTCCCCGGGGAAAAATCCATGCAGTTCGCCAAATCGCGGGCGGATGTGATCCGTTCGGTGCCGCAGCGCTGGCTGTTGAACTACTGGCACCGCCTGTGCGGCCAGAAACCCTTGCCGCTGTGGAAGGACCTGACCGGCAGCGAGCTGTCCCGGATGACGGACAACCTGCTGTTCTGCGACGTCATGCGGGAAGGCGACGGCGAGCGGTTCCTGATCCGCTACAAGGGCGCCCGCATCATCGAAGCCTATGGCGAGTGCGACGGCCGTTATCTCGACGACACGCTGCCGCCCCTGGCGCGCGAAACCGCGCTCTCGACCTATCGCCACGCCATCGCGACGCGGCGGCCGATCTACACGGTGGTCAAGGCGCAGGATCGTGCCGGCAAGCCGGTCGATTTCGAGCGGCTGCTGCTGCCGTTCAGCCACCAGGGCGAGAGCGTCGACAGCATTCTCGCCGCGCTGGAATGGGTGAGCATCGAGGGCGGTTTCGAAGGCCGCGAGCTGCTGAGGTCCCAGGCCGCGGCGCCCGCCTATTCGGTGTGTGCGACCATCGAGCAGATCGAGAGCGACATCATCCCGTGATACGCTGCGTGCGGTGTCCGGTATCATGTCGAGCGTCAAAGAAAAAACCGCTCGGGAGGAAAAACCTCATGAATGCAAAGCTTCGCTGGCTTTTCCTGTCATTGCTGATGCTCGGCGCAAGCAGTGTCGCCTACGCGCAGGCCTGGCCGGACCGGCCGATCAAGTTCATCAGCTCGCAGGCCGCCGGCAACGCCACCGACACCATCGCCCGCGTGGTCGCCGAGCGGCTGTCGAGCCGGCTCGGCCAGCAGGTGATCGTCGAGAACCGACCCGGCGGCGGCAACGTCATCGGCACGCAGGCCGCGGCGCGCGCCACGCCCGACGGCTACACGTTCTTTTTCGCGACCGCCGCGGCGCTGGTCACCGATCCCTATACGTTCAAGTCGCTGCCCTACGATCCGATGAAGGCCTTCGTGCCGGTGTCCCGCGTCGCCGAGGTCTCGTTCCTGGTGCTGGTCAATCCGAACGTGCCGGCGAAGAACCTCGCCGAGTTGATCGCGCTCGCCAAGGCTGAGCCCGACAAGTTCTCGATCGGCACCTCCGGTCACCGGCGCTTTTCCGGCATGGTCGTGGCCAGGCTCAACAAGCTCGCCGGCACCAACATCGCGCAGGTGCCCTACACGTCGATGACGCCCGGCATCCAGGACGCCATCACCGGCCGCATCCCGCTGGTCATCCTGTCGGTGCCGGAGGCGGCCGGGTCGCTGCAGAACAACCTGCTGCGGCCGCTGGCGGTCACGTCGCTGGAACGGCTGAAGAGCCATCCCGACGTGCCGACCGTCGCCGAGATGTTTCCCGGATTCGATTTCACCGGCTGGATGCTGCTGACCGCGCCGACCGGCACGCCGCCGGAGGTGATCGCGCGCGTCAACCGCGAGATGGATGCGATCCTCAAGGAGCCGGCGCTGGTCGAGCGGCTCGGCCGCATGTACTTCTCGACGCCCGGCGCAGGCTCCCTGCAGCAGGCCCGCGACTACGTGCAGGGTCAGCACGCCATGTGGGGCAAGCTGGTGCAGGAGATCGGCGTGCAGCCGGAGTGAGTTCTAACCCTCGCCGTCGAACGTGAACCGATAGGACGTCCCGTCGCGCTCGATCCGGCCACCGGTCGGGCTCGGGAAATGCGTCGGGAAGATCAGCCGCCCGCTGCCGGCGTTGGCCTTGAGAAAATTGATCCGCGTCCGCCGCGCCTCGTCAGGATCGATGCAGAAGCGCGTGCTCCATTCCGGATAGCGCAGCTGCAACGGGTGATGCATGAGGTCGGCGGTCAGCAGCGCCTCGTGCCCGCCCGAGCCGAGCCGCAGCATCTTCTGGCCGGGCGTGTGGCCATGCGCCGGCTCGATCGAGATGTCGCTCCGCAAGGCGTGCTCGTCGCCGATCATGTCGGCCTGGCCGCTTTCGATGATCGGCAGCACGCTGTCGGTGATGAAGTCCCCGGTTCGCTGCAACGCCGCGGGACCCGCATTCCGCCAATAGTCCCACTCGCGCTGCGCGATCAGGTAGCGCGCGTTGGGAAAGGTCGGCACCCAGCGCCCGTTCTCCAGCCGCGTGTTCCAGCCGACATGATCGACGTGCAGATGGGTGCAGAGCACGACGTCGATCTCCTCCGGGCGGACCCCGGCCGCGCGCAACGTGTCGAGCCACGGCCGGCTCTGGCGATGGAAGCTCGGGCGCACGCGTTCCTTGTCGTTGCCGCCGCAGGTGTCCACCAGCACATTGAGCCCGGCCTGACGGATCAGGAAGCTCTGGATGGTGATGGT
>CAMDEB010000171.1 GCA_945893085.1 Rhodoplanes serenus
CCTTGCGCTCGATCGTGCCGGCGGGACGGTCTGTCTGCGGCGTGCCTTTCCGGACGATCGTCTCGTCGGCGAGGAACGGGCCCTTGCGTAGCGAGGTCATCAGCTCGCCCTGGACTGGCAGGTCCTGCCAGTCGCTCCATTGCGCCTTCAAGGCGCGCATGGCGCGCACGCAGGTCCATTCGTCCTCGGCGACCACACCGAGGAAGTTCTTGACCCGCACCACCTTCACGCCCGGCAGATGCGCGACCGACTTTTCATCGACCGACTGCAGCTCGGCGCCGATCGCCGGCGGCCGGATCACCCGGCCGTGCAGCATGTTCGGCACCGTCATATCGTGCATGTAGATGAAGCTGCCGTTGACCTTGGCCGGCACGTCCGGGCGCGGCAGCGGCTTGCCGACGATCGTATAGGTGCGCGGGTCCTTGAGCGGCGCCTTGGGATCGAGCGGCATCGCGAACTTGTTGTCGGCGAGCAGGTCGGAGAACTTCACTCCGTTGCCGCCGGACTTCGGCTTCACCACGCCGTCGGCGACCTCGAGATCGGCCGCCGCGACGTTGAGTTTCTTCGCCGCGAGATCGACCAGCGCCTTGCGCGCGGTCGCCGAGGCCTGCCGCATCTGCATGCCGCCGATCTGGACGCCGTTCGATCCGGCGGTGCGGCCCTGGTCGGGCGTGAGCGCCGTGTCGCCCTCGATCAGGTTGATGCGCGCGACCGGGATGCCCAGCTCCTCGGCGACGATCTGGCGCACGGAGATGCGCAGACCGGTGCCGAGGTCGACCTTGCCGCTGAATATGGTGACCGTGCCGTCGCCGTTGACGGCGAGGAAGGCGTCGACTTGCTTGGTATCGAGCACGCGCGGAGCCGCGCCCTGCGCGAGTGCCGAGACAACGCCCGGCATGGCAAACGATACGGTCAGCGCGCCGGCGCCCTTGAGCACCGTGCGGCGGGATGTCTTGAAGGGAGCGTTCATGTCAGCCTCCCTGCGCCACGCGCATCACCGCGGCGACGACGCGGGGCTGCGAACCGCAACGGCAGAGGTTGCCATCGAGCGCGGAGCGGACTTCGGTCTCGCTCGGCTTTTTGTTCTTCGCGAGCAGGCCTGCGGCAGTCATGATCATGCCGCTGGTGCAGTAGCCGCATTGCGGCGCCTGTTCGGCGACGAAGGCGGCCTGCAGCGGATGCGGGCTGAGCCCTTCGAGCGTCGTCACCGTCTTGCCGGCGGCGGCGGAAATCGGCATCTGGCACGAGCGCACCGCGTTGCCGTCGACGAGGACGGTGCAGGCGCCGCACTGGCCGAGCCCGCAACCGAATTTCGTGGCGGTGAGGCCGTAGCCGCGCAACACGTAAAGCAGCGGCTTGTCCGGATCGTCGGAATCGGTGGTCCGGCTGAAGCCATTGACCCGAAGTCTGTAGGTCGCCATGTCGTTCCCCGTCTGATGCGCCGGCATGTCACGGCGCGATTGGAACGATTGTAATCCGATTGGCGCCAGGACGGGAAGCGAGCTCCACCTCAAACCACCGTGAACGGTGGCGACCCGGGGATTGATCCGGCTACTTTTTCGGGTCCGGCACGTCGCGCACCGGCGTCTCGGGCGTCAGCCCACCGCGACGCTGGGCGAAGGTTTCCTTGCCGCTTTGCTCCCACTCGCGGTTCACCGCGCGCTGCGCATAGGTGTCCCAGGTCTCGGCCCAATCGCCGAGGGTGTAGCCGTGCCACGGCGGCTGCGGCGACAGGGTGGGCAGGCCGAGCTCATCCCAGATGCCGCGCGCCTTTTCCATGAATTCGCGCGCCGGCAAAGCGAGCGGCGGATACGGCTGCTTCAGCGTGGCGTCGATCAGCATCGAGGAGTCGTTGGACTTGCGGCCGGCCTTCGGTCCGTGCCCGCCCGAGCGATAGGGCGCGATGTGCACGTCTTCGATCGGATTGGCGCGATAGGCGATCGACCACAGCACCGCGTTGGTGTTGGTCGGGTCGATGTCCTCGCTGACCGCGACGACGATCTTGCCGCAATCGGCGCGCAGCGTGGATGCGCCGTGCAGTCCGCGCCAGACCTCGGTGCGTGCCACGCCATGCGCGAACTTGAGGAAGATCACCGGCCGCACGTTGGACAGCGGCTCGTGCAGCGACACCGCGCGGATGCCCTTGATCGAGAGCTGGTCGCGCAGGTGGCTGAGGAACATCGGCTCGTACGCCACCTTCTTGATGACGCTGGATTCGCTCGGCGTCACCTGGCTGATGATCGAGGCGAACACGGGCTTGCGCTTGTGGGTGATCGCGGTGATCTGCATCGACATGTTGAAGTCTTCGAGCGCGACATAGCCGTGGCTTTCGCCGAACGGGCCTTCCGGCTCCAGCAGCTCGGGATCGACCAGCCCCTCGATCACGATCTCGCTGTCGGCCGGCACGTCGAGATCGACGGTGACGCACCTGGCGACGCGGATCGGGCTGCCCGCGAGCGCGCCGGCCACGCCCATCTCGTCCTGGTCGATCGCCAGCTTCTGCGGCCCGGTGAACACCACCACCGGCGCGCAGCCGATGACGATGGCGCAGGGCATCGGCGTCTTCATCTTGCGATGCTTGAGCCAGTGCTGATAGCCGCCGGCGCCGCCGATGCGCGAGGCCATGCGCACGCCGAGCCGGTCGACAGCCTTCAGCGCGCCACGGTAGGTGCCCATGTTCTGGATGCCGCTCTCGGGGTCCTTGGTGACGCAGAGCGTGGCGGTGAGATACGGCGCGGAGTCGAATCCGGGAGTCGAGATCGGCACCGGCAGGAGCTTCAGTCCGCCGTCCGGCTTCTTCAGGTCGGAGCCTGTGATGACGATCTCCTGGCACGCCGGCGAGGTGACCTTCACCGGCGGAATCGGATTGGCGACCGCATGGACCCAGGCGGCCCCGATCTCATCGATCGGCTTGCCCATGCCGATGGCATAGATGTCCGGCGATGCCGCCAGAGCGCCGACCGCGACCGGCATGTCGTAGCGTTTGCCGCTGCCATCCACGACATTCGTGAACAGGAACGCGCGGCGCTGATCCTCCGGCAAGCCGCCCTGGAACTGCCAGCGCACCAGCGGATGCAATTCGGTGTCCTTGTCGATCGGCCGGTCGACGCGCACCAGAAGGCCGGCCGCTTCCAGCGCCGCGAGATGGGTCTGGAAGTCAAGCGCCGGCCCGGCTGTGGTCTTGCCGTTGGTGTCGCGTGTCTTCGGCTGGTCGAGCATGAACGCGATTATTTCTTCTGGTGCGCGTCGATCATCGGCTTGGCGACGCGGAAGCAATCGACGCCGACCGGGATGCCGCAATAGACTGCGATCTGGGTCAGCACGGCGCGGACTTCGTTCGGCGTCAGCCCGTTGGTCAGCGCGCCGCGCAGATGGGTCTGGAATTCCTCCATCTTGCCCATCGCCGACAGCATGCCGAGGTTGAGGATGCTGCGCTCGCGCGGCGTCAGCGTGTCGTCGCCCCAGCATTCGCCCCAGGCGTATTGCGTGACGATGCGCTGGAAGTCGCGGTTGAAGTCGTTCATTCCCGCCTGGGCCTTGTCGACGTATTCGTTGCCGGCCACCTGGCGGCGCATCTTCATGCCGGCGTCGTAGGTCTTTTGGTCCATGGTCGTTCCTCTCGATTGAATTTTCTAGTTTTCGCTCGGTCCGCCCTGCCAGCGTTTCACTAGCTTGGTCTCGATGCCGAACAGGTCGAGCAGGCGGCCGACGGTGTGGTTGATGACGTCGTCCACCGTCTTCGGCTTGTTGTAGAAGGCCGGCACGATCGGCGCGACGATGGCGCCGATCTCGGCGAGCGTGGTCATGGTCCGCAGGTGGCCGACATGCAGCGGCGTCTCGCGCACCGCGAGCACCAGACGGCGCTTTTCCTTGAGCACCACATCGGCGGCGCGCGAGACCAGCGAGCTGGTCACGCCGGTCGCGATTTCGCTCATGGTCTTGATCGAGCAGGGCGCGATGATCATCCCCATGGTCGCGAACGAGCCCGACGAGATCGACGCGCCGATATCCGCCGCCGGATGGTTGACCGAGGCCAGCGCGCGGACCTCCTTGGGCTTCAGATCGGTCTCGTAAACCAGCGTCATCTCGGCCGATTTGCTCATGACCAGATGGGTTTCGATGTCGGTCTTCTTGAGCAGCTCCAGGATGCGGACGCCATAGATCACGCCGGAGGCGCCGGAGATGCCGACCACGAGCCGCCGGGGATTGGCTTTGCTGCTGTTCATCGAAGATTCTCGTCGCCGGGTTTCTTGGGTCGCGCTGCGCGTTGATCTTATCCCTACCGGGGGGTCTCGAACTTTGCAAAGGCGGTCAGAATTGTGCTGATCGGAGCGGCGGGAAATGGCCGCAAGGCCGCCTGATAGGCGGCGACACTGGCCTCCGCCGCCTCGGCTGGCGAGGCAGCGGGCCGGCCGATCCGGCCGGATTGCGCCAGCGCGTACATCACCTCCTGCTGCAGCCGTTCGGCCTCCAGTTCCACCGCCTTGATCCGGGTGCGAAAGCCCTCGGCGACGTCGGGCGCCATAACTGGCGGCGGCGATTTCAGCGCGCGGCGCACCTCGCGCAGCGGGACAACAGCCATGTCGCGCCAGGCGCCGATCGCCCGCTCCAGTTCCGCGACCTGGTCTTGGTCCAGCGTGCGCTTCTCAGTCGCATTCCAGAGCAGAAAAAACAGGATGTTCACATCGACGCCGGCCTGGTCCTGCAGGTCGATGCAGGCCTGCGCCACGCCCGGCACGGCATAGAACTTTACCGAGAACCGCCAGAACGGCGATTTCTCCACGGGGGCCTTGGCGCCGGTGTCGCTCATGCCGCCGAAAGCTTCTCGTAGGCGCCGGCCTCGCGCAGCGCCGCGACGATCTTCTCCGGCGTCAGCGGCATTTCGGCGAAGCGCACGCCGAACGGTGACAGCGCGTCCTCGATCGCCGCGATGATCGCCGCCGGCGCCGGAATGGTGCCGCCTTCGCCGGCGCCTTTCACTCCGATGGGATTCAGCGGGTTCGGCGTCTCGACATGGATGATCTTGCAGCCGGGCACCTCCGGCGCACTCGGCAGCAGGTAATCCTGGAACGTCGTGGTCAGCGGGTTGGCGTCGGCGTCGTAGATCATCCGCTCGAACAGCGCATTGCCGATGCCGTGCGCGGTGCCGCCCTGGACCTGTCCATCGACGATCAGCGGATTGATGATGATGCCGCTGTCGTGGGCGATGGTGTAGCGCCCCAGCGTGACGCCGCCGGTCATCGGATCGACCTCGACCTCCACCACATGCGAGCCGTTGCAGAACGACGCCTGCGGCGCGGTGAAGTAGGCGGTGTGCTCCAAGCCCGCACCCTGGCCCTCCGGAAATGACACGCCGGGCATGCCTTGCGCCAGCCGCGCCAGCTCGCCGAACGACAGCGACGGCTTGTTGCCGCCGCGGGCGATGGCGCGGCCGTCCTCCAGGTCGATGTCGGCCGCCGGCACGCCGAGCGTGCGTGCGGCCAGTTCGACGATCTTGCTTCGCACGATGTCACCGGCGATGTGCGCCGAGCTTCCGGCGTTGACCGCCTGGCGGCTGGCGAAGGCGCCGACGCCTTGCGAGATCGCCGCGGTGTCGGCCATCGTCATGACGACGTCCTCCATCCGGCAGCCGATCCGGTCGGCGACGATCTGTGTCAGCGTCGTGCGCTGGCCTTGGCCTTGGTTGCTGGCGCCGGTGGCGACGGCGACCTTGCCGTTCTGCAGCACGCGGATGGTGACGCCTTCGAACGGGCCGAGGCCGGTGCCCTCCACATAGTTGGCGAGCCCGATGCCGATGTAGCGGCCCTGCGCCCGCGCCTTGGCCTGGCGCGCGGGAAAATTCTCATAGTCCGAGCTGGCGATGGCGGTCTTTTGTCCCAATGGAAAATCGCCGCCGTGATAGACCAGCGGCTTGCCGTCGCGAAAAATCAGCCCGACCGAGTACGGCATCTGCTCCGGCTGGACGAAATTGCGCCGCCGTAGTTCGGCGCGTTCGATCTTGAGTTCGCGCGCGACCCGGTCCATCAGCCGCTCCATGGCGAACACTGCCTGCGGCCGGCCGGCGCCGCGCACCGGGGTGGTTGCGACCTTGTTGGTGATGGCGACCGTCATGTCGAGCCGGTAGTTCGGCACGACGTAGGGGCCCGGCACCGTCACCGCGGCGATGTAGGGCATGATCAGGCCCCACGGCATGAACGCGCCGGTGTCGTGCAGCAAGGTGCCGCGCACGCCGAGAATCTTTCCGTTGGCGTCGACCGCGATGGCGAGCGTCCAATGCTGGTCGCGCTCCTGGGTGGCGCAGAGGAAGTGCTCGCGGCGATCCTCCATCCATTTGACCGGCCGCTTCAGCATCATCGCCGCGGCCGGGACCACCGCCTCCTCGGGATAGAACGGCGCCTTCGGGCCGAAGCCGCCGCCGACGTCGGGCGCGACCATGCGGATCGACTCGGGATCGCGGCCGAGCAGGTCGGCCAGGATGCCGCGGCCGAGATGCGGCGTCTGGGTCGACGACCAGACCGTCAGGAAATCGCTCACTCGGTCGTGGCTCGCGGCCACGGCGCGGGTTTCCATGCACATGCCGCCGCCGCGGTGCATCCAGAATGTCTCGTCGAACACGTGTGCTGCCTTGGCGAAGGCGGCATCGACGTCGCCGTAGTCCATCTTCAAGACGGCGGCGACGTTGTCGGTGACGTCGGAATGGGCGACCGGCGCGCCGGGCTTCACCGCCTCGCGGCAGTCCTCGACCGCCGGCAAGATGTCGTAGTCGACCGCGACCATCGCGGCGGCGTCCTCGGCTTCGTAGCGGCTGTCGGCGATCACCACCGCGACCGCCTGACCGACGTAGCAGACCTCGTCGCGCGCCAGCGAATGCTGGGTGCGCATGATGCGGATCGCCGGGTTGGCCATCAGGTTCGGGATGCGATCGGTTCGCATCGGCTCCGGCAGGTCGTTCGCCGTCAGCACCGCATGGACGCCGGGCATGCCCATCGCCGCCGCCACATCGATTGCGCCGATCTTGGCGTGGCCGTGCGGGCTGCGCACGAAACAGGCGTTGAGCGCGCCCGGCAGCTCGATGTCGTCGACGAACCGCCCGCGACCTGCGAGCAGCGCCGGATCCTCAAAACGCGTCACCCGTGCGCCGAAGTGCTTCGCACCCATGAAAAAGGCTCCTTGCGGAAGCCATTGTAGGAGAAATGCTGCGCCGCCGTCACGCTTTAGCGTGCGGGCACGACCGTGCCGTGGGCGTCTGCTTCAACGTACGGCTGTTGTGGTGACTGCCGCAGGATGCCCTTGGTCCAATGCAGCAGGAACCTCGCCCAGCGCCTTGCCACCCACGGCAGGCTGCCATCGAGGGATAACGAACGCAGATGATACGCCTTGGCGAGCGAATCCGCGTCGCAGGCGACTTTGGCTGGATCGTCATAGAAGGCTTCGATCTTGTCGGCGCCCATGCCGGGCGAGGCGAGCCAGCGTGGAATATGTTCGTTGCACAAGCGCTCCACGTCCATGAGGACCTTGAGCGCGCCGGTCCCCGCAGCGGGACACGAGGTCGCGAAAGCGTCGCCGACCAGCACGAGACCCGCCTGCCGGTGGCCGGTGGTGATGGCGAGATCAACGGGGCGAATCTTGACGAAGTCGGTAATTTCGAAGTCTCCGGCGAGTTTCTTCAGCCCCGGCATGATCGAAAGCAGAGTTTCGGCCGGTGCGTCGCGCATCTGCTTCAGCCAAGGGTCATGCAGATCGCGATAGACGAACAGGTTGGCGCGCGTCACGCCACCGATCGGGAATAGGGTCAGATAGGCGACACGGTCGGCGGGCCGCTCGCCGTAGTAAGTCAGCGCGCAAAAATCGAACGCTGGCCGCCCGATCGGCTTCATGTCGAAGCCGATCGAGGTCGAGTGCCCGGCGCTGATCACGTCGCGGCCGATGCCCATCTTTTGACGAAGGCCGACGTTGAGTCCGTTCGCGAGCACCACGAGGCGCGCCGAGATATCTTCTCCGCCCGACACCGAGATCGTCTGCCGATCGGGTCCCGTCGAGATCGCGGTCACCTTCCCGGCGACGAACGCCGTGTGCGCCGGGATTTCACCGCGAACCGTGTTGACCAGGGTGTCGTAGTGGATGCCATGCTGGGCACCGCGGCGCTTCTCGACCAACTGCCCGAAGCGTGCCACCCACAATTCACGGTCGGGCGTCGCCGCCCGCAACACGGCATCGGCGAGGCCGGTTTTCTGCAGGATGCGGGCCTGAAGTGTGTCGAGCTTCTCGCAGCGGAAATCCGGCGGATACACCGGATGCGGGTCGATCAGGATCGCATCAACCCCGGCGCGCCCGATCATGGCGGCCGCGGTCGAGCCGGCAAGCCCGCCGCCTACGATTGCGATGTCCGTATGTCGCATCGGGTGCGTCCCAAAAGGATGCCAGCAATGCGCCAAGAACCTCAAAGAATCTTGAACATGTGTCGGGATTTCCGGCGTTTTTCCCATCGGTCCAGGCGGTGGGATGAGAATTCGCGCCGCCGATTGTGTCGTGGTGAATCGGTGATTAATACGCGACGGACATTTGGAGGCATTGGCGTTTACCGGATCGACAAGTCTTTGATGGTATTTGGCGGCATGTCTTCGCAAGCCACCTTCGATGCTCAAATCGAGAGCCGCCTCGAACCTCGGTCGGGCGTGCAAACCCCCGGCGTGATGGCCGCGAGTGCGTTGCAGCCGGACATCTTTCTGTCGCTGCACGACGATCTCACGGAGATCGAACGGGAGTGGCGCGCGTTCGAGGAACGTGCCGACTGCACCGTGTTCCAGACGTTCGATTGGCTTGCCACCTGGCAGCGCAACATCGGTGCGCGCGAGGGCGTGACGCCGGCGATCGTGATCGGGCGGCATGAAGGCGAGATCCTTTTCATCCTGCCGTTCGTGGTCGAAGCCGGCGGCTTCGCGCGTCGCGTGACCTGGCTTGGGTCGTATCTGTGCAATTACAACAGGCCGCTGCTGGCCAAGGATTTTTCGAAGCGGGTCGATGCGACGCGTTTCGTCGCGCTGTGGCGGGAGATCACGCAGCTCCTGCGTAGCCGCCTGCACCACGACGTTCTCGATCTCGAGAAGATGCCCGAGATGATCG
>CAMDEB010000172.1 GCA_945893085.1 Rhodoplanes serenus
CCTCGGGCGGATTGCAGATGGAGCAGGGCGTGAACCTGTTCTTCAAGGAGCGCGGCATGAAGCTGGCCGGCCGCGCGGTCGAGGTGCACACCGCCGACACCGCCGGTAACCCGGCGCAGGCACGCACCAAGACCCAGGAGCTGGTCGAACGTCTCAACGTGCACTGCCTGATCGGCCCGCTTGCCGCGTTCGAAGCACTCGCCATCGACGACTACATCCGCTCGTCGCAGACGCCGATCCTCACCGTGGCCGGCGCCGAGGACATGACCCAGCGCAAGGCCAATCCCTGGCTGGTGCGGCCGAGCTGCACCTCGGCGCAGACCAGCCATCCGCTCGGCGACTATGCCGCCAAGGATCTCAAGTTCAAGCGCATCGCCGTGCTCGGCGACGATTTCGCGTTCGGTCATGAATGCGTCGCCGGCTTCCAGCGCGTGTTCGAGGACAACGGTGGCAAGATCGTGCAGAAGTTGTTCACGCCGCTGAACGCGCCGGACTACGGCACCTACATTTCGCAGTTGAAACCGAACCTCGATGCGGTGTTCACCGCGCATGCGGGCTCGAACGGCTTCAAGTTCATCCGCCAGCTCAGGGAATACGGCAACAAGGTGCAGGTGCTCGGCGGCTTCACGCCGGTCGACGAGTCGCTGCTGCAGCAGATGGCCGATGACGCGCTCGGCGCCATCTCCGGAAACTGGTATTCGGCGGAACTGGAATTTCCCGGCAACAAGAAGTTCGTCGAAGGCATCCGCCGCGACTACAAGGTCGATCCGGGCGTCTACGCCGCCGAGACCTACCTCTGCGGCGAAGTGCTCGAAAGCGCAGTGCAGAAGATCGGCGGCAAGGTCGAGGACAAGCCGGTGTTCATGAAGGCGCTCAAGGAGGCCAACGTCCCCAACACGATCCGCGGTCCGGTGCGTTTCGACGAGTTGGGCAACGTCGTCGGCAACGCCTACATCCGCAAGGTCGAGAAAAAGGGCGGCAGGTACGTCAACGCCGTCATCAAGACCTATCCCGACGTGGGTCAGTTCTGGACCTACAAGCAGGATGAATTCCTGAAGGCTCCGGTCTACGCGCGCGACTATCCGCCCTCCAGGAACCTCGAGAACTAGGACTTGTCGCGCACGCCGCGCTCTCGCCGTCACCCTGAGGCGCGAGCGCAGCGAGCCTCGAAGGGCGACGGCCCGGTTGTAGCAACAGCCGGGCCGTGCATCCTTCGAGGTCCGGCCTTTGGCCGGGCACCTCAGGACGACGGGTCAAATTTCAGAGTCAGCTAACCGATGCAGTGGCAGTTCTGGATCATCCAGACGCTGAACAGCGTGGCCTTCGGCGGCCTGCTGTTCCTGTTGTCCTCGGGCTTCTCGCTGATCTTCGGCCTGATGCGGATCCCGAACCTGGCCCACGGCGCGTTCTTCATGCTGGGCACCTATTTCGGCTACACGCTGCTGCAAAAGGGCCTGCATTTCTGGCCGGCGGCCCTGCTCGGCGGCATCGGCGTCGGCCTGCTCGGGATCGCGCTGGAGCGGTTCATCCTGCGCAAGCTCTCCGGCAACGAGCAGGGCCAAGTGCTGGTGACGCTCGGCGTGTCGTTCATCATCGCCGACATCTGTCTCTTGGTGTGGACCGGCGATCCGATGCCGCTCGCCGCACCGCAGTCGCTGCGCCGCCCTCTGCTGTTCGCGGGCTTCGCGTTCCCGACCTATCGTCTGGTGGTGCTGGGCATCGCGCTGGTGGCCGCCGTCGGGCTCTATCTGCTGATGGAGCGCACCCGGCTCGGCGCCATGATCCGGGCCGGCGTCGACGACATGGAGATGGCGCGCGGCGTCGGCATCCCGGTGTCGCGGCTGTTCACCACCGTGTTCCTGCTCGGCGCGACGCTGGCCGGCATCGGCGGCGTGCTGGGCGGACCGATCCTCACTGCCTATCCGGGCCTCGATGCCGACATGCTGCCTCTGGCGCTGATCGTGGTGATCCTGGGCGGCGCCGGCAGCCTGCTGGGCGCCTTCGTCGGCAGCTTCGTCGTCGGCTTTCTCTACAACTTCGGCATCGCGCTGGCGCCTGACCTCGCCTACTTCGTGCTGTTCTTCCCGATGGTGCTGGTGCTGGTGTTCCTGCCGCAGGGCCTGTTCGGGCGGGTGCAGATATGAAGCGCGGCTCGATCATCGCGCTCATCGTCGCCGCCGTCGTGCTGCTGGCGGTGCCGCGGATCATCGTCAACGAATTCTACGTCAACATGGCGAGCCAGGTGCTGATCTACGCGCTGTTCGCGCTCAGCATCAATCTGATGCTCGGCTACGGCGGCATGGTCTCGCTCGGACACGCCGCCTATCTCGGCGTCGCCGGCTACACCTGCATCCTGCTGACGATTACCGGCTACGACCAGTTGACCGCGGCATTGCTGGCGATCCTGTTCTCGACCCTGTTCGCCGCATTCTTCGGCGTGTTGTCGCTGCGCGCGCCGGGCTTGGGTTTCATCATGATCACGCTCGCGATCGGACAGATCGTCTGGGGTATCGCCTATCGCGCCAACGATCTCACTGGCGGCGACAACGGCATCCGGCTTCCGGCGCGGCCGATGCCGTTCGGCATCGACATCCGCGATGCGGCGAGCTTCTACTATTTCACGCTGGTCGTGTTCGTCATTGCGCTGTTCTTCCTGTGGCGGTTTTCGCGCTCGCCGTTCGGCGCCAGCCTGATGGGCACGCGCGACCAGCCGCGGCGCATGCGCATGCTCGGACACAATGTCTGGCTGATCCGCCTGCTCACCTTCGTGATGGCCGGGTTCTGGGGCTCGGTCGCCAGCATCCTGTTCGTCTACTACAACCTGTTCCTCAGCCCGCACGCGCTCGGGCTGCAACAGTCCGCCGAAATCCTGTTGATGGCGATCCTCGGTGGCGCCAGCTCGCTCACCGGACCGATCGTCGGCGCCGTGATCATCACCCTGGTCAAGAACGTGGCGTCGACCTACGTCGAACGCTGGAACACGCTGCTCGGCATGATCTTCGTCATCGTCATCATGTTCATGCCGCTCGGCATCGTTCCCGGCTGCAAGCACCTGTGGCGGCGGCTGCAAGACCGCCGCAAGAAATCCACGCCAGCCAAGATCACTGCGTCGGAGCCGGCCGCATGACCGCGCCCGCGCTCGAAGTCACCGGCCTGAATAAGCGCTTCGGCGGCCTGCCGGCGACCAAGGACGTCTCGTTCCACGTCATGGCCGGCGAGCGCCGCCTGATCATCGGCCCGAACGGCGCCGGCAAGACCACCATGTTCAACCTGGTGACCGGCGACCTGAACGCCGACAGCGGCTCGGTGAAGCTGTTCGGACAGGAGCTGCTCGGCATGCCGACGCAGGACCGGGTCCATCTCGGGCTCGCCCGCACCTATCAGATCCTGACGCTGTTCCCGCGCGAGACCCTGGTCCACAACGTGGTGCTGGCGCTGCTCGGCCTGCAAACGCTGCGCTGGAATCCATGGACCGCGTTGACCGGCCACCGCCACGTCTACGACGCCGCGCACGAAGCGCTCGCCATGGTCGGGCTGGCGGAGAGCGCCGAGCGGATCGTGCTGGAGACGTCCTATGGCGAGCGGCGCCGGCTCGAGCTCGCCATGGCGCTGGCGCAGAAGCCGAAGCTCTTGATGCTCGACGAGCCGCTCGCCGGGCTGTCGCAGGGCGAGCGTCAGACCGTGCGTGAACTGCTGGATAAGATTCCCCGCGACGTGACCATCGTCATGATCGAGCACGACATGGACACCGCGCTCAGCTTCGCCGAGCGCATCACTGTGTTGCATTATGGCGAGGTCATCGTCGAGGGCACCCGCGCCGAGGTGGTCGCCGATCCGCGCACCCGGGAGGTGTACCTTGGCGACTGAGGCGCTGCGGCTCGAAGGCATCGACACCTATTACGGCGACAGCCACGTGCTGCACGGCCTCGGCTTCACCTTGCAGGCCGGCCGGCTGCTCGGCCTGCTCGGCCGCAACGGCGCCGGCAAGACGACGTGCATGAGCACGATCATGGGCTTCCTCAAGCCGCGCAACGGCCAGGTGGCGCTGTTCGGCGAGCCGGTGGCCGGGCTGATGCCGGAAACCATCGCCCGCAAGGGCATCTGCCTGGTGCCGCAGGGACGGCGCGTGTTCCGCTCGCTCACCGTCGAGGAAAACCTGATGGTGGCGGGGCTGCCCGCCAAAAACGGCGGCGGGCGTCCCTGGAATCTGGATCGCGTGTTCGAGCTGTTCCCGCGCTTGAAGGAGCGCCACGCGCAGGTCGCCGGCTCCTTGTCCGGCGGCGAGCAGCAGATGCTGGCGATCGGCCGCGCGCTGATGGGCAACCCGCGCGTGCTGCTGATGGACGAGCCGTCGGAGGGCCTGGCGCCGCAGATCGTCACCGAGGTCGGCCGCACCATCGCCCAGCTCAAGGCGGAGGGGCTGTCCATCGTGCTGGTCGAGCAGAACATCAAGCTGACGCTCAACCTCGCCGACGACATCGTCATCATCAACACCGGCCGGGTGGCGTTTTCCGGCCGCGCCGACGAGGTGCAGATCGACAGCCCGATCGTGGCGCAGCATTTGGGAGTGTTCTAGACACTGCACGACTGCCTATCCCATCCTCATCCTGAGGAGCGCCGCAGGCGCGTCTCGAAGGATGGGGATGGCCCCACCCTTCGAGACGGCCGCTTCGCGGCCTCCTCAGCGTGAGGCCACGCGAGAGAGAACAAACGGAGAGAAAGCGAAATGCCCGACATGTGGAACAAGTACGACCCGACGGCGGCGCGCAAGCGCGGCAAGCCGGGGCGCGAGACGCGGCCGAAGAGCGTCACCGTCGACATGCACGCCCATATCGCCATTCCGCGCGCGGCGGAGATCGCCACCCCGCACCTCGACCTGTCGACCGTCCCGCTCGGCCATTTCTCGACCGCCGACACCAAGGCGATCATGGCGAAGCAGGACGCCGACATCCGCGAAAGCATCCGCCCGACCGATGTGCGCTTCCGGGCGATGGACGACATGGGCGTGGACATGCAGCTCATTTCCCCCGGACCGCCGCAGCTCTACTACACCGTGCCGCTCGAGATCGCGGTGCAGGCCACGAATGCGCTCAACGACGGCATCGCCGAATATGTCGGCAAGCATCCCGACCGCCTGGTTGCGCTCGGCGGCGTGCCGCTGTCGGACGGCGTTGAGGCGGCCAAGGAGCTTGAGCGCTGCATGAAGCAGCTCAAGTTCAAGGGCGTGGAGGTCCTGACCAACGTCGCCGGCAAGGAATTGTCCGATCCCGCCTTCGCGCCGTTCTGGAAGAAGGCAGAGGAACTCGGCGCGCTGGTGATGATCCATCCCAACGGCTTCACCCAGGCCGATCGCTTGACGCGCTTCTACTTCAACAACGTCATCGGCAATCCGCTCGATACCACGATCGCGCTGCACTACCTGATCTTCGACGGCGTGCTGGAGCGTCATCCCAATCTGAAGATCTTCGCCGTCCACGGCGGCGGCTTTCTCGGCGGCTATTCCGGCCGCATCGACCACGCCTGGGGGGCGCGCTCGGATGCGCACGGCAGCCTGCCGAAACCGCCGACGCATTATCTGAAGAAGGTGTATTTCGACACCGTGGTGTTCACGCCGATCCAGCTCGAGGCGCTGGTCAAGACGTTCGGCGTCGACCACGTGGTGATGGGCACGGATTATCCGTTCGACATGGCGGATTTCGATCCGGTCGAGCATGTGATGTCGACGGGGTTCGATGCCTCGGCCACCGCCGCGATTGTCGGGGGAAATGCGAAGAAGCTGCTGGGGTTGTAGGAAGTAGACCAACCACGTCCGTCATGGCCGGGCTTGTCCCGGCCATCCACGCCTTGGCAACCCGACAGGTAAGGCGTGGATGCCCGGCACAAGGCCGGGCATGACGTGGAAAGGGCGGCGTTCACGCCTCCAGAAAATCCAGCACCGCCGTCTCGCTGATCACCGATTCCGCGTTGCTGTGGCGCTCCGACCGCGCCTGCTCCTCCAGCGTCTTGGTGGCCTGCAGATACGCCCCGAGATGGCGCGCCCGCTCGATGATGCGGCGGCCGACCGGGAGCCGCTGCGCCTCGAACCGCAACAGCGCCGGCTCGATCGCGTCGGACGCGACCGCGTCGGCCAGCGCCGCCGCGTCGTCGGCCGCCTTGGAGACTCCGGCCGCGACATGAGGCCGCGCAACGAACGCCGCGTCGCCGATGATGGCGACGCGCCCGAACGCCATGCGCGGCGTTTCGAGATCGTAGATCGGCTGCAGGATCGGCTCGTCCATCAGCTTGACGATTTCGCGGAACTGCGGCGCCACCAGACGCTCGGCCGCCGCGCGCATCTCGGCGATCGCCTGCCGCCGGATCAGCGGCGGCGGGATCGAGATCGCATGCGTCACGCCGCGCTCGTCGGTAAGCAGGCTTTGCAGCTCGGTGCTTTCTTCGGCCGGGCGATACCAGACGACGTTGTAGCGGCGATACCCCGGCCGCAGGTCGTTGTCCGGTCCGGCCACCGGATAGCCGAGGAACTGCTCGCCGCGCGGCAGGCAGAACACCATATAGGCAAACAGCTGGCGATGGATCTCGGGCGGCAGCGCCCGCTCCGGGATCAATGCGCGCCAGGCGACATAGCCGGCATAAAGCGGGCTCAAGTCCGGCAGCAGTTGCTGGCGGACCGTCGAGCGGATGCCGTCGGCGCCGACCAGCAGGTCGGCCTCGACGCGGCTGCCGTCGCTGAGTTCCGCCACCACCGAGCCGCCGGTCTGCTCGAAGCTCTTGAGCCCCATGCCGCGGTGATAGCGATCGGCCGGAAAGGCGTCGCGCAGGATGCGGTAGAGCCGCTCCCAGGCGGTGAGCGTCTGCGGGCATTCGATCTCGCAGACCACGCCGCCCGCGGCATCGAGGATCTTGCGCGTGGTCATGTCGACGCCGAGGTCGGCGACGTCGAGACCGAGCCCGCGCAACGTCTGCGCCACGATCGGCTGGGCGACGATGCCGGCGCCGCGGCCGGCCAGCTCGCTTTCGACCCGCTCGTAGACGTCGACCTCGAATCCGCGCCGCCGCAATTGCAGGGCCGCGAACAGGCCGCTCATCGAGCCGCCGATGATCAGGGCGCGTCGGCGGTTGGCGCTGGGCGGCGGCACTGGAACCTTTCTGACGCGAGTCTTACATCGAGCTTGCGCGTTTTTTGCGCCGTTCTTGCCGGCCGAAAAATCCGCTATATTGTGCCAACAATTGTGGGAGGAATGCCATGGCGCCGACCATGTTGGACAAGAAGGCGGTCCAGGCCGACCGCAGCGAATGGCCGGCCGAGATCAAGGCCGAATTCGATCGCGAGAGCCGCGACAACAACGGCTGCGTCGGCTCGACGCTGCTGTCGGAAAATGACCGCGTGCGGGTGTGGATTATCCGGCTGCGGCCGGGCGAGCGCATCGGGTTCCACCGCCACGTGCTCGACTACTTCTGGACCTCGGTGAACGGCGGACGCGGCCGCCAGCACCTGATGGACGGCACGACCGTCGAGCAGAGCTATTTCCCGGGCGAGACGCGGCACGAGACCTACGGGCCCGGCGAGTATAAGGTCCACGATCTCGAAAACCTCGGCGACCAGGACATGATCTTCAACACGATCGAGTTCCTGGACAGCGCCAACAGGCCGCTGCCGATCCCCGACAAGGTCCGTCTGGTCGCAGCCTGACGGCGGAGCCATAAATTCCGCTGTCATGCGCGGGCTTGACCCGCGCATCCATCAATTTGCTGAAAAGGATGGATTGCCGGGTCAAGCCCGGCAATGACAGCAACTTGCGATGTTCCCGCCCCCACGAGCGGGCGAGCGCCCATTGACCCGACGGACTAGCCAAGCCGCCGACCTTCCTGCACACTGCCGCCAACGCGGTCATGGCGGAACGCCAGATCAATAAGAACCGATGCTGGGGGGACTGCCATTTCATACGAGCTGCTGATCAACGCCATCATCGCCGGACTGCTGCTCGGCGGCTTCTATGCCGCGGTGACCGTCGGCATTTCGATTTCGTTCGGCATCCTGGACATCGTCAATATCGCGCACCCGGGCTTCATCATCCTCGGCTCGTACATCGCCTATATCGTCAACCAGCGGCTCGGCTTCGACCCGATCCTGACCAGCATCATCGTGCTGCCGGCGTTCTACGCGCTCGGGGCCGCAGTCTATCAGGTCTACTACACCTCGTTCGAGAAGCACGGGCAGGACGCATTGCGTGGCCTCGCCTTTTTCTTCGGCCTGTTGTTCGTCACCGAGGTCATGCTGATCCTGGTGTTCGGCGTCGACTATCGCTACGTGCAGGCCGACTATATCGACCAGACGCTGCGGTTCGGCTTCGTCGACCTGCCGTTCCGCATGTTGGTGCCGTGCGTCATCTCGTTGCTGATGATCGGCGCGCTGCAACTGTTCCTGTCGCGAACCTTCACCGGACGCGCCATCATGGCGGTGTCGCAGGATCAGCTGGCGCTGCAGCTCATGGCCGTCAATCCGACCCGCATCAAGCGCATCGCCTTCGCCATTTCGATCGCGACGGCGTCGATGGCGGGCGCGTTCCTGATCGTCATCCAACCGATCGAGCCCTCGGTCGGCCGCGAATACATCGGCCGGGTGTTCGCGATCTGCGTGCTCGGCGGGTTGCAGAGCCTGCCCGGCACCGTGATCGCGGCGATGCTGCTCGGCGTGGTCGAGAGCATCACCGCCACCTTCTACGGTCCGTCCTGGGCGCCGGCGGTGGCCTTCGGCTTCCTGTTGCTGACGCTGGCCTTCCGGCCGGCCGGACTGTTGGGACGTTAGCGTGCGTTCACCCGTCTTCCTGCTCATCGCCGCCGCGGTCGGCGCCGTGTTCTTTCTCGGCGTCCGCTGGATCGGCAACGACTACCTGTTCTTCGCCGGCTACACGGTGTTGCAATTCATCGTGCTGGCGACCGCCTGGAACATCCTCGGCGGCTATTGCGGCTACGTGAATTTCGGCTCGGCTGCGTTCTTCGCGGTCGGCGCCTATTCGTCGGTCGCGCTGCACAAGCTCGCCGCCGGCATCGACCGCTACGTCCCCGAAATGCTTGCGCCGCTCGCAAACATCATC
>CAMDEB010000173.1 GCA_945893085.1 Rhodoplanes serenus
GTGAAGCTGCCCGACAACGTCGACACGCTGAAGCTCTATCCCGCGGCGCTGGCCGCGGGCGTCGCCATCAATCCGGGGCCGGAATGGTCGACCAACGCCGCGCACAGCCGCAGCCGGATGCGGCTCTGCTTCGCCAGCCCCTCCGCGCAGACCATCCGCGAAGGCATCGCCACGCTCGCCGAGGTTTGCCGCAAGGAGTTCGGCGTGCCGACGCGCATCGCCAACGTGCAGGCGCGGTGACGAAACTCCCGTGTCCCGGACAAGCGACGGCAAAGCCGGAGCGCCGATCCGGGACCTAGGAAATACGTGAGGCGGCCAACGGCCGCCTCACAAAATGCGCTTCGCAACTCTTGTGCTGGATCCCGGGTCTCGGTCCGCTCGGCTGACGCCTCGCTTCCATCGCCCGGGAAACGATTGCTACTTCCCGCTGACCTGCCGAATGAACTTCTCGAACGCCGCCATCTGCGCCTTGACCATGTTGATCGCGGTCTCGTCCTTGAGCTTGCCTTCCTTCTCGTCGAATTTCTGCGCGGCGAAGCTGACGATCACCTCCGGCCGGCCGAACCAGAGCACATCGAGCGACACCAGCGACTGGCGCAGCGCGAGCTGCGCACGCGCGCCGCCGAGCAACCCGCCGGCCGCCGACTGCACCGCCACCGGCTTGTCCTTGATCGGTACTTCCTTCATGCGCGAGATCCAGTCGATGGCGTTCTTCAGGCCGCCGGGGATGGTCCAGTTGTACTCGGGCGAGACGAACAGCACGCCGTCGGCGGCCCGGATCGCGTCGGCCCAGGCATTCACCGACGCCGGGAAGCCGGTCGCCTGCTGGTCGTCGAAATTGTAGATCGGAATCGAGGCGAACGACGGCGCCTCCGTGATCGTCATGCCCTCGGGCGCCAGGCCGATCGAGGCATTCATCAGCATGCGATTGAAGGAAGCCTTGCGCAGGCTGCCGCAGATCGCGAGTACGTTGAGCTTGTCGGCCATAATTCGTCGTCCCTTCCGTTTTCAGACAATCTTTAAGTGCAAATCGCCCGGCCTGCCGCGTCCTGCGCGGCAGCGCCCTGGGCCGCCGTTCCTAGCATGGGCGCGGCGGCCGTGGCGAGAGTGGACGCTATTGCGCCTGCAAGCCCGCTTTCCCGGCGACCTCGCGGAAGCCGCTGATGTCTGATTGGATCACCCGGCCGAACTCCTCCGGCGTCGACAGGTTGGCGATCGCGCCCACCCCTTCGAGCCGCTTGCGGACGCTGTCGCGCGCCAGCACCTCCGTCAGCGCGGTGCGCATCTTGTTGACGACCGGCTGCGGCACGCCGGCGGGGAACGCCAGCCCATACCAGCCGAGCACGCCGAAGCCGGGAATGCCGCTTTCAGCGACCGTCGGCACGTTCATGATCCCCGGCCAACGACTGGGCGTCGAAGTCGCGATCACGCGAAGCTCGCCCGCATCCACCTGACCGCGGATCGCATGATACAGGTCCACTGCAAAAGCAGAGTCGCCGCGTATCAGCGCGGTGACCACCTCGCCGGTCGTGCGATAGGCAACCGCCTGCGCCTGGATGTTCAGCCGCTGCCGCAGGTCTTCGGCGATGAGGTGCTGCGTCGAGCCCAGGCCCACAGTGGAATAGTTCAGCTTGCCGCCCTGACTGTTGACGTGGGCGACGAGGCTCTTGAGGTCGGTCGCCGGCGAATTCTTGCCCACGGCGACCACGACGGCGGAGTTGGTGAAAATCCCGATCGGTTGGAAGTCGGCAACCGGATCGTAGGGGACCTGCTTGACCATCACGGCGGACACCGCGTGGCCCATGCTCAGCGCGATCGCCGTGTAGCCGTCCTTCGGCGCGCGGGCGGCCATGCCGCCGGCGATGGTGCCGCCGGCGCCGGGCCGGTTCTCGACGGTGAACTGCTGGCCCAACACGTCGGACAGGCCCTCCGCGACGATGCGGGTCGCGACGTCGGTGCCGCCGCCGGCGCCAAACCCGATCAGGATGCGCACCGGCTTGGTCGGCCAGTCCTGGGCGAAAACGGCGGCCGCCGGCAACGTGACGGCTGCGAGTGCGATGAAGGCAAGTCTGGCGATACGCGACATGTTTTCCTCCCTGCCGGGCTCTTTGGTTTTTTATCTACGGCCCGATGACGTGAATCCTTCCACATTGCCCCGCCGCGCACAATCGGCCGGCCTTACTGTTGCGGGATCCCGGCCTTTTGCCGCACCGCGCTCCATTTCTCGATCTCGGCTGCGACATGCTTGGAAAGCTCTTCCGGGGTGGAGCTCCTGTAGAGCGCTCCCACGTTCAGGATCTGCTTGCGCACGTCCTCGCGGTTCAGCGCGTCGACCATCGCCTTCTGGAACTTGTCGACGATCGGACGCGGCGTTCCCGCCGGCAGCGACACGCCGTACCAGCTCGTGACGTCGTAGCCCGGCATGCCGGACTCGGCGAAGCTCGGCACATTCGGCACCGACGGATAGCGCTGCGGCGAGGTCACCGCGATCGCCTTGAGGCCGCCGGACTGGATCTGGCCGATCACCGTCTGGATCAGTTCGAACGCGTAGTTGATCTCCTTGCCGCGCAGCCCGGTGATGACCTGCGGCGTCGAGCGGTACGGAACATGCGTGACCTTGAAGTTGCCCAGTTGCCCGAACAGCTCGGCGGCGAAGTGCTGCGTGGTGCCGACGCCGGGCGAGCCGAAATTGAAGGCCTTCTCGTTCGCCTTGATGACGGCAACCGCGCCCTTGACGTCGTTCGCCGGGAAGTCGGACGGCGCCACCATGATGAGGCCGGCGGTGCCGACCATCGACAGCATCTGGAAATCCTTCACCGGGTCGTACGGCAGCGTCTTGTTGACCACCGCCGAGACCGCGTGCGCGTTGCTCATCATCAGCGCCATGGTGCCGTCCTTCGGCGACTTGGCGACGGCGTCGGCGGCGGTGACGCCACCCGCGCCGACCCGGTTTTCCACCACGACGGGCTGGCCGAGAATTTCCGACAGCGGTTGCGCCATGATGCGCGCCGCAAGGTCGGTCCCGCCGCCCGCACCAAAGCCGACCACGAGGCGGATCGGCCGCGTTGGCCAGTCCTGGGCGGAGGCCGGCAGCGCGGAAATAGTTGCGGTTGCAAGCAGCACAACGACAAGCCTGAGCGATCGTTTCATAACGCCTCCGTTTGAATCTGGAATGTCCTTGGCACCATCCGTGCTGCATGCCCCAGCGGCCGCTGCTTCGGCGGTGGCGCGGGGTTGCTCCATCAGGTTACTGCGCCGGCTTGCTGACGACGGCCTTGATGATCGGCCACCACTTCTCGATTTCGGCCTTATGAAAGGCCCCGAGCGCGGCCGGCGTCATCAGCTCGCGCGGAAACATCTCCTGCCCGAGGTCGGTGAGCTTGCCGCGCACCGCCGGATCGTCGAGCACCTCCACGACCGCTGCGTTCAACCGCGCGACGATGCTGTCCGGCGTGCCCTTCGGCGCCCAGATCGCGTTCCACTGCGAAACGTAGAAGCCCGGCAGGCCCGCCTCGTCGACCGAGGGTAGATTGGGCGCCAGCGCCATCCGGTTCTTGGCGGTGATGGCGTAGCCCTTGAGACGGCCGTCACGCACCAGCGGCAGAGCGTTGACCGGCTGGTCGAACATCATATCGACCTGTCCGGCCATCAGGTCCTGCATGGCCACGGCGGCACCGCGATAGGGGACGAACGGCTGGCGCGTCCCGCTCTGCTTCTGGAACAGCACGCCGGCGATGTGCGACACGCTGCCCATGCCGGCGGTGGCCAGCGATGCCTTGTCCGGATTGGCCTTCAGCCACGCGATCAGCTCCTGCAGGTCCTTCGCCGGCATGTCGGGCTTGCTGACCAGCACCAGCGGCTGCGTGCCGATGAGGGCGATCGGCTCGAAGTCGGCGGTTACGGAATAGGGCAGCGCCTGCATGGCGCCGGCGACCACATGCGTGCCCCAGCTCCCCAGCATGATGGTTGAGCCATCGGGCGCCGCACGCGCCACCCGGCCCGCCCCGATGGTGCCCCCTGCCCCGGTCACGTTCTCGATGACGACGGGCTGGCCGAGCGACACCCGCATGCGCTCGGCGACGATGCGCGCGGTCACGTCCGCCGTTCCGCCCGGCGGGAACAGCACGATCATGGTCACCGGACGCGATGGAAAGGCCTGCGCAGCGGCAGCCGTCGCGCCTGCGGTCGTCGCAGCGGCAGCAATCGCAGCCGCTGCGAAGATCCGTCCGCCCCGTTTCACCAGGCGCATCACCGTGCGTTCGGCACGCCGCGTCACATCTTCTTGTAAGCCTCGACCACGGCCTGGCCTTCCGCGCCCGCGCGCTTCAGCCAGTCGGTGGTGAGCTGCTCACCGATCTTCTTGAAGCCGGTGAGGAGTGTCGGAGAGGCCTTCTGCACCTTCATGCCCCTTTTGGCGATCTCCTCGTGGTACCACTCGGTCTTGTTTTCCCACATCTTCCAGCCGCGCGTTTCCGCCGTTTCCGCAGCTTTGAGGATCGCAGCCTGGGTCGGCTTGTCGAGCGCTTCGAGCGCCGCTTTGTTGATGAAGGTGACGTTGCGAGGGATCCAGGCGCGCACGTCGTAGAAGTGCGTGAGCGTTTCCCAGACCTTGGAGTCGTAGCCGGTCGCGCCCGACGACATGAACGAGTTGACCACGCCGGTGGCGAGCGCCTGCGGCAGTTCCGCGGCCTGCACGGTGACAGCCTGCGCGCCGACCATCTCGCCGATCCGCGCGGTGCCGACGTTGTAGGCGCGCCACTTGAGGCCCTTCATGTCATCGATCGAGTTGATGTCCTTCTTGGCATAGATGCCCTGCGGCCCCCACGGCACGCTGAACAGCACCATCATGCCCTGCGCCGCGAGCCGCTTCTCGATCAGCGGCCGCGACGCGGTCCAGAGCTTGCGGGCTTCGGGGAAGCTGGTCGCCAGGAACGGCACCACGTCGATGCCGAAGATCGCGTCTTCGTTTTCCAGGATCGAGATCAGAATCTCGCCGGTCTGCGCCTGGCCGGTCGCGACCGCGCGCTTGATCTCCGGTCCCTTGAACAGCGAGGCGCCGCCGTGAACCGCAATCTGCAGCTTGCCGCCGGTCGCCTCGGCGACGTCCTTGGCGAACAGGTTGAGGTTCTCGACGTGCGGGTTGTCGTTCGGATAGGCGCTCGGCAGGTTCCACTTGGTCTGCGCCGACGCCGGGCCGGTCGCGATCAGCGCCGCGGCGCCCGCGGCGATCGCCAGCAACTTCATTCGATGCATCATGGCTTATTACCCCTTGAGTTGATCAGTTCGGGAACGCCATCCTCGGGAGCACCATCACGATATCAGGAAACACCGTGATGATGGCAACCGCGAGGACCAGCAAAAAGAAGAACGGCAGCGAGGCGCGGGCGACGGTATTTGAATCTCTCCCGCTCATGGTCTGCAGGACGAACAGGTTGAATCCGACCGGCGGCGACACCTCGGCCATCTCGACCACCAGCACCACGAAAATGCCGAACCAGACCAGGTCGAAGCCGGCCGCCTTGACCATCGGGATCACCACCGCCGTGGTCAGCACGATCATGGAGATGCCGTCGAGCGCGGTGCCGAGCAGGATGTACATGATGGTGAGCGCGACGATCAGCGCGTAGGGGCTGAGCCCCTGCCCGCCGACCCAGGCCGCCAGCGCCTGCGGCACCCCGGTGTAGGCCATCGAGGTCGACATGAACGAGGCGCCGGCGAGGATCAGCATGATCATGCAGGTGACGCGGGTCGCGCCCATCACGCTCTTCCAGAACGAGTCCCAGGACAGCGCGTCGTGCCACCAGGCGATGGCGAGCGAGCCCATCACGCCCCAGGCCGCGCATTCGGTCGCCGTCGCCCAGCCCATCAGCAGCGAGAGGAACACCAGCGCGATCAGCAGAAACGTCGGCATGAGCTTCGACGATTCGCGCAGCTTCATCACAAATGACATCGGCGGATCGGCCGGCGGCGTCTTTTCCGGATGCCAGAGCGACCACAGGATGATGTAGCCGGAATACAGCGCCATCACCAAAAGGCCCGGCAGGAAGCCGGCGAGGAACACCTGGATGATCGAGACGTTGGCCTGCACCGCGTAGATCACCATCATGATCGACGGTGGAATGAGGATGCCGAGCGTGCCGGCGCCGGCGAGCGAGCCCAGGCTGATCATCTCGTCGTAGCCGCGCTTCCTCAGCTCCGGCAGCGCGATCTTGGCCACCGTCGCCGTGGTCGCAGCCGAGGAGCCCGACACCGAGCCGAAGATGCCGCAAGCCAGCACGTTGACGTGCATCAGCCGGCCGGGAATCCAGTTCAGCCAGGGCGCGAGCCCGCGGAACATCTCCTCCGACAGCCGCGTGCGAAACAGAATTTCGCCCATCCAGATGAACAGCGGCAGCGCCGCAAGCGTCCACGACGCGCTGTTGCCCCAGATCGTGGTGGCGAGCACGCCGCCGGCCGGGATGTTGCCGCCGACGAACTGCATGCCGACGAAGCCGCAGGCCATCAGCGCGATCGCGATCCACACCCCGCCGGCGAGCAGCACGGTCAGCAGGATCAGCAGCACCAGCGCGATCTGGATCAGGTCCATCTAGACCCCGCTCTGGATCGCGCGCTCGACCACCTCTTCGGCGGTCGCGGGCTTGGGCCGCTCGTAGCGCGGCGCGCCACCCGAAAGCACGTGAATGAGTTCGTCGACGAAGGCGATGAACAGGATCACTAGCCCGGTGGAATAGCCGATCTGCGGAATCCACATCCGGATCGCGATCACGCCCTGCGACATGTCGCCGAACAGCCAGGACTGGTAGTTCATCTTCACCGCCGACCAGGCGAAGAAGCCGATGAAGCCGGTGCCGATGATCAGCGCCACGATCTCGACGATGTGCCGGGTGCGGCCTTCCAGCCGGTCGATCAGCAGGCCGACCCGGATCATCTCGCCGCTGCGGAAGGTGTGGGCGAGCCCCAGGAACGCCATCGCCGCCATGCACCAAGACACGAAATCGTCGCCGGCCGGAATGTTGATACCGACCGGCCGGCCGGCCGACAGCACCATCATCAGCGCGAAGATCGCGACCATGAACGCGCCGGCCAGATATCCGGCGAACAGATAGAGGCGGTCGAGGGCCACACGCAGCATTGAAATCCACGCGACGAGATGGGATCAACGGTCCGAACTGCCTATGATGATGGGCGAATTCGCCGCGGTGCAAGGGACTTCGATGCCTGTTCGTGCGACACATTCCGGCTGGGACTTCTGGATCGACCGGGGCGGCACCTTCACCGATGTGGTGGGCCGGCGGCCCGACGGCACCCTCACCGCCCACAAGCTGCTATCGGAGAATCCCGAGGCCTATCGCGACGCCGCCGTGCAGGGCATCCGCGATCTGCTGGGGCTGAAGAAGGGCGAGGCGATCCCGGCAGGCCGCGTCGGTGCCGTGAAAATGGGCACCACGGTCGCGACCAATGCCCTGCTGGAGCGCAAGGGCGAGCGCACGTTGCTGCTCACCACCAAGGGCTTCCGCGATGCGCTCCGCATCGGCTACCAGGCCCGGCCGAAGATCTTCGCCAAGCACATCATCAAGCCGGAGATGCTGTTCGAGCGCGTGGTCGAGGTCGACGAGCGGGTGCGCGCCGACGGCACGATCGAGCGCGAGCCCGATCTCGTGGCGGTGCGCTCGGAGCTCGAACGCGCGCTGGCCGACGGCATCAAGGCGGTGGCGATCGTGTTCATGCACGCCTATCGCTATCCCGCGCACGAGCAGAAGGTCGCGGCGCTGGCCCGCCAGATGGGCTTCCCGCAGGTTTCGGTCAGCCACGAGGTGTCGCCGCTGATCAAGCTGGTGGGCCGCGGCGACACGACTGTTGTGGATGCGTATCTCTCTCCAATCTTGCGCCGCTATGTCGCGACGGTGGACACCGAACTCGACGCCAGGAAATCCGGCGCGCGTCTGATGTTCATGATGTCGTCGGGCGGCCTCACCGCCGCTGAGCTGTTCCAAGGCAAGGACGCGATCCTGTCCGGGCCTGCGGGTGGCGTGGTCGGCATGGCAGAGACCGGGCGCGAAGCCGGCTTCAAGAACCTGATCGGCTTCGACATGGGCGGCACCTCGACCGACGTGTCGCATTACGACGGCGAATACGAACGCGCATTCGAAACCGAAGTCGCGGGCGTGCGCATGCGCGCGCCGATGATGCTCATTCATACGGTCGCGGCCGGCGGCGGCTCGATCCTGCACTTTGATGGAGCGCGGTTTCGGGTCGGCCCGGATTCGGCGGGCGCCAATCCCGGCCCAAAATGCTACCGCCGCGGCGGACCGCTGGCGGTCACCGATGCCAACGTGATGGTTGGCAAGCTGATCCCGGATTTCTTCCCGAAGATTTTTGGCCCCGAGCAGAACCTCGCGCTCGATGGACGCGCCGTGCAGCAAGCCTTCGCGGTGCTCGCCAATGAGGTCGGCGAAAAGTCGCCGGAGGAAATCGCCGACGGCTTCATCCGGATCGCGGTCGAAAACATGGCGAACGCGATCAAGAAGATTTCGGTGCAGCGCGGCTACGACGTGACGCGCTACGCACTCAATTGCTTCGGCGGCGCCGGCGGCCAGCACGCCTGCCTGGTCGCCGACGCGCTCGGCATGACCAAGGTGCTGATCCATCCGTTCTCGTCGCTGTTGTCGGCTTACGGCATGGGTCTTGCCGACATCCGCGCAACGCGCCAGCAGGCCATTGAAGAGCCGTTCGGCGTCAAAGCCTTGAAGTCGATCAAGACCATCGGCGGCGGGCTCGGCAAGACCGTAAAAGACGAAGTCGCGGGACAGGGCGTACCGTCCGCGATGATCAAGGTTATTGTACGCGCGCATATCCGCTACGCCGGCACCGACACGGCCTTGGTCGTGAAGGCCGGCTCGCTCGCGGCGATGAAATCCGCCTTCGAGAAGGCGCACAAGGCGCAATTCGGCTTCATCGACCGCAAGAAGGATCTCGTGGTCGAAGCGGTGTCGGTCGAGGCGATCGGCGGCGGCGCGAAATTCCGCGAGAAGAAACACAGCAAGATTCGCAGCGCGTTGCCCTC
>CAMDEB010000174.1 GCA_945893085.1 Rhodoplanes serenus
TGTCTTATCAGCTGGGTAGAAAATTTGCTCATTCCCCATTGACACGGCGGCGTGACTACCCTGCCCGACCTTTTGATAGCATCTGATCCGTTCCGGAGCCTGTCATTATTGAGCCTGTCATTATGCGAATCCACAGGGCTCCAGAACGGGGGTAGCGAGTGGCCTCAACGACATGACATTAATCTTTGGAGCATTAAGCGGAGCTCCACATGTCCGTACAACGCGGCGCGGGCCCGAGTCTCCGCCTGCGGGGAACGCAAAAGCGGGGAAACGGTTTTTTGCGTCCCGGAGACCACGGGTCAGAAACCAGCTGATGCCATGCCCGCCGTTTGACAGAGACAGAAATGCGCTCGGACTAGCCCCGCAAAGCCCGCGAATTCGAGGGCACATGGCGGAGACCGGAAAACCCATGGTTGCGGGAAAATGGGCGGTGGCGGACGCAGTCGTAGTCGAACCCGTCTCCACTTCGAATTCCCCGCTAACAGGGAAAAGAACAGGGAATTTTTCGATTTTGGGCTGTTTGGCCGCTCGTCTGTCCCCGTTCGGTCCCTGACATGGACCGTGTGGGCCTCGGCCGACACCGCTAACCGCTGCGGCTTGGAATGACGGTGAACATCGAGCCTGGCGTCATCATTCCCATACCGCAGTTGAATTCAAATTCGCCAAGCTCTTGCGGCGTAAACGCAATGATTGTTGATTGTGAAACCGACAGCAGGCGCGTGATACGCAGCTTCCGCGCGATCAGCACCCGACCGCAGCCCTCCGCTTCGCGCGCATCGATCCGCCAGACCACCGGGACGCCCTGCTGAACGACGAACCGGTTCGGGTGATATTCCAGGCCGACCACTTTCATCTCGGCGATTTGCGTTGGTCCCTCAGACGTCGATATCATCCGGACATTGGCGTTCTGACTAGCGGTGACCAGAGCGTTGCCCGCCGGCGCGCCCGTTAGCACCAACCCGTATTGAATGTTAAGGAAGCCGAGAACGACCACCGCGGCGCCCGCGATCTTCAAGAAGTGCCGCTGGAACGCGCCCTGGGCGAAGCTCGACAACGCTGAGAGCGACAGCAGGGCTGGCAGCGTGCCGAACGCGAATGCCAACATGGTCAGCGCGCCGACGGTGAAGCTTCCCTTGCTGAGAACGTAAAGCTGTAGCGCCTGGGTGAAACCGCACGGCAGGAAGAACGTCGCCGCGCCGAGCAGGAAGGCGCCGCCTTTCATCCGGCGGCTGGCGAGGTCATGGATGCGGTGGCTGAGTGCGTTGGGAAGGCGCGGCAGGAAGCGTCCGACCGGTGGCAGCAGCTTCAGCATCTGCAGCCCGAGCAGGATCATAAGGCTGCTGGCGGCAATGGTCAGAATGCCGTTGACTTCCGGGGAGAGCATCAGCGCCGAACCCAGCGCGCCGATGGCGCCGCCGAGCAGCGCGTAGGAAACAATCCTGCCGGCATTGAACCAAAGATGCGGCGCCAGTTTTTGCAACGGCGTTGCACCCGCATTCGCTTCATTGTATGTCGCGGCAAGTGCGACGAAAAGGCCGCCGGTTACCGCCAGGCACGATGACACCGAGGCCAGGAGACCGATGACGAAAGCAGCGCCGTAGCTTATGTTGTCGGAAATACCGAAACCGCGCGGCAGCAGGTCAAGCTGTTGCAGCAGCAAAACACCGCCGGTCAGCAGCAGAAACACCGCAGCGGATTCGGCATAGTGACGGATCAGGCCGCGACTGCCGGCCGGTGCATCGGCCTGCTCGTGCCATCCAGTGACGGTGTACCCCGCCTCTGCTATCGTTCGGTTTAAGCCCCCACGATCCAGCGTGCCGGAATACTCGAGCGTCACGCAGTCTCGAGGGTAGCTGGCGCGCACCCAGCGCACACCGGGCATGTCTTTCAATTTTCGCTCGATCCAGATTTCGCAATTGCCACAGTGCATGCCGCCGATATCGAGCTTCAGCGTTTTCACGTCATCCATGCCAATCTCCGGTGGTCGGCACATTGCGGGGACGCAGCAGCATGGGTCAGCGTTGCCGGCCGAGGGTAAGGGCGACGGCCAGAACCGCGCAAACACAATACGGTGAACACGCGGCAATCCCGAGCAACGACGGGCTAGGGTTGGATTTAACCCAATTAAGCAATACATCTCCCCGAATCCGGCGTCCTGTGGTAGGTTGGGAAAATGGGCTTGAAGCTGCAATTCGTGCGGATTTTGGGAGCAGCGGTCGTCTTGGCCGCCCTTTCGCTCGCGCCGTCCATGGCGCAAGCTCATGCCGGGCATGGCCATCATGCCCAGACCACCGTCACCACAGATGCCGCGAAAGACCGCGCGGATGCCAAAGTCGCGACGGTCCAGGCGGAACTGCAGACAACCAAAGCGTGGCCGGCGCCATCTTCCGATACGGGCGATTGCCGGAGCGGCTGCTGCGCCGGCCTACCTTGCATGACCTGCGTCGGACTGCTTGTGCCGCCCGAGCTCTCCGCAATTGGGCCATCGAGTCTCAGTTCACGGCTTGAGCTTCCGGAGGCGTCCTCCAGGGATAGCCCTGATCCGGAAGGGATTCGAAAACCTCCCCGATCCTACGTCTGAACTGCTCGCGCTCCGATGTATGCGGCTGCCATAGCGCAGCCGCGTGCCAGCCGGGCGAACCGCGTTCAATGGCGAAGGATTCTCTTCATGCGTTTTTCACTTGCTGCTGCGATTGGCGCGGCGGTCCTCATCAGCACCTTGGGCGCCGGCCCTGTCTCGGCGCATGAGGGACACGACCACGGTGCGCCGGCAACCCGCCCCATCGCGAACGCTTCCCCGCGTGCGGAGGTCACTTCCGATGCGCTTGAACTTGTGGCAATTGCGCAAGGCAGCAAGCTCCTGATCACGCTCGACCGGTTCACCACCAACGAACCGATCGAAGGCGCGACGATCGAGGTCGAGACCCCCACCGGCCCGGTCGCTGCCGTCGCCAATAGCGGAGTGTACCGCATCGATGCGCCGTGGCTTGCCAAGCCGGGACGGCTCGATCTGATCTTTACGGTCACGGCCGAGGGCATTGCCGATGTGCTGCCGCTCACGCTGGAGATTCCCGACCCGGCTGCCGCGCAGGCCAGTGCTGCTTCCTCGTGGCTGACGGGCGAAGCAGGCAAAGATACCTCCTACCGCAAGCTGATCATCATCGCCGTGCTCGCCTTCCTGCTGGGCGCCGGTGCGATGGCGCTCACGCGCCGTCGCGGGCGCGCCGTCGCAGGGCTAATGCTTTGCGTCGTCGTCTTCGCCAGCAGCCGGGGATTTGCCCACGAGGGCGAGGATCACGGCCAGCCTGCTGCGGTTGCGCAGGCACAGGCGCGCGAGGCCGCACAGCGGCTTCCCGATGGCGGATTGTTCGTGCCCAAGGGCACGCAGCGGATATTCGCCATCCGTACAGTGCTGACCGAAAACCGCACACACGCCCGCACCGTCGAGCTCCCCGGCCGGGTCATCCCGGACCCGAACGCCAGCGGCTATGTCCAGGCCGCCGTCGGCGGCCGACTGTCGCCGCCGCCCGGCGGATTTCCGCGGCTGGGCACGCCGGTTCGCGCCGGCGATGTCCTCGCTTATGTGACGCCTCCGTTGCAGGCGATCGATGTATCCGACATGCGCCAGCGTCAGGGCGAACTCGACCAGCAGATTTCGATCGTGGAACGGCGGCTCGCGCGCTACGAGCAGCTGGCGCCGAGCGGTGCCGTGGCGCGATTTCAGCTCGAAGAAACCAAGCTCGAGCTTGACGGCTTGAAGGAACGGCGTGCTTCGCTCGACAAGGTGCGACGCGAGTCGGAAGCGCTGGTCGCACCGGTGTCTGGCATCGTCGCGGAAGGCAATGCCATCGCCGGACAGATAGCCCAGCCGAATGCGATCGTATTCCACATCGTCGATCCCGCGCGGCTATGGATCGAGGCGCTGAGTTTCAATCCCCTGGTCGGCGCACCAGCTGCCTCCGCCAAGACCGGCAACGGCCAAAGTCTGGCGCTGTCCTATCGCGGGTCAGGCTTTGCCGATCGGAGCCAATCGATCCCGGTGCATTTCGCCATCGAAGGCGATGTCGCGGGCTTGCGCGCCGGACAGTTCGTTACCGTGCTGGTGACGACCGGCAAGGAAGAGCAAGGCGTTGCGATCCCGCGCACCAGCCTGATGCGGAACGCCAGCGGGCAGGACATCGTCTACGAACACACGCGCGCGGAGAGATTCGAACCGCGGCCGGTGCGTGTCGAACCGCTGGACGGCGACCGCGTGCTGGTGGCGGCCGGACTGGCGCACGGCAAGCGCGTCGTCACCCAGGGCGCTGAACTGCTCGATCACGTGCGTTGAAGGCCGGAACCATGTTCACTTTTCTTGTCACCAAATCCCTTCGCAACAGTCTCCTGGTGATGGCTTTTGCCATCGTGCTGGTCCTGTTCGGCGCGCTCACCGTCACCAAGTTGCCGGTGGACGTGTTTCCCGACCTCAACAAGCCGACCGTCACCATCATGACCGAAGCGGAAGGACTGGCCCCGCCCGAGGTCGAACAGCTCGTCAGCTTTCTGATCGAGACGCAAATGAACGGTGTGCCGGGCGTCTCCCGAGTCCGGTCGGTGTCCGGGGTCGGTCTTTCGATCGTCTATGTCGAGTTCGAATGGGGCACCGACATCTATCGCAACCGGCAGCAGGTCAGCGAACGTCTTGCATTGGTGCGCGACCAATTGCCGGCCAACGCCATCCCGCAAATGGGACCGATCAGTTCCATCATGGGCCAAATCCTTCTGTTCGCCGTTACCAGCGACCGCGCCTCGCCAATGGAGCTGCGGGAAGCGGCAGACTTCGTCATTCGGCCAAGATTGTTGACGGTTCCCGGCGTGGCGCAAGTGATCCCGATCGGCGGCGAAGTGCGGCAGTACCGGGTATCGCCGCACCCGGCCGCGGTGCGCTCGCTCGGCATCACCTACGAGCAGATCGAAAAGGCGCTGGCGCAGTTCGGCGTTAACACCGGCGGCGGCTTCACCGACCAGCATGCCCGCGAATATCTCATCCGCAACATCGGCCGCACCACCAACCTCGACGATCTGCGCAACGTCGTCGTCACCATTGTCAACGGCCGGCCAATCTATCTGCGCCAGGTCGCAGAGATCGAGTTCGCTCCCAAGCTCAAGCGGGGCGAGGCCGGCTACATGGCCAAGCCCGCCGTGGTGGTGTCGGTGGAGAAGCAGCCGAATATCGACACCATCACCCTGACGCGCGAAATCGAACAGGCGTTGGAAAACCTGAACACGAGCCTTCCGCTCGGCATCAAGGCTAACCAGGTCTTGTTCCGGCAGGCCAATTTCATCGAAGCCTCGATCGGCAACGTGCAAAGGGTTCTGATCGAAGCCGCCCTCGTGGTCGCGGTCATCCTGTTCGCCTTCCTGCTCAATTGGCGAACCACGGCGATCTCTCTGACGGCCATCCCGGTCTCGATCTTGGCCACAGCCGTGATTTTCTACATCGCGGGCCTTTCGATCAACACCATGACGCTGGGTGGGCTGGCCATCGCCATCGGCGAACTGGTCGACGATGCGGTTGTCGGTGTCGAGAACGTCTTCCGCCGCCTGCGCGAGAACCGGACGCTGGCGAATCCCCGCTCGGCTTTCGATATCGTCGTGTTGGCATCGCAGGAGGTGCGGTCCGGCATCGTTATCGCAACAATGATCATCGTGCTGGTGTTCGTGCCGCTGTTTGCGCTTTCGGGCATCGAAGGCCGTCTGTTCGCGCCGCTCGGACAGGCTTACATCATCTCCATCCTCGCAAGCCTTGTGGTCTCCATCACCGTGACACCGGTGATGGCTTACTACATGCTGCCCAGGCTCAAGCGGCTAAGTGAGCGCGAAAGCCCGTTGGTCCGTGCGCTCAAGCGCGCCAACCGCGCGGCGCTGATCGGCGCCTTCGCACACCAGCGCCTTCTGATGGCCGCCGTCGGAGCGGCGGTGGCGATGGCGATCGCCGGGGCCTTCCTGCTGCCGCGCGCGTTCCTGCCGCCGTTCAACGAGGGCACTTTCACCATCAATGTGCTGTTCAACCCCGGCGTCTCGCTCGCTGAATCCAGTCGCGTGGGGCTGATCGCCGAACGGCTCATCCTGGAAGTGCCCGACGTGAAGACGGTCGGGCGCCGCACCGGCCGCGCCGAGCTCGACGAACACGCCGAAGGCGTGCACTCCTCGGACATCGAGGTCGAACTCAAGCCCTTACCCCGGCCGAAGAGCGAGGTCGTCGCCGATATCCGTTCCCGGCTTGCGGTGCTGCCGCTCGCCGTCAATATCGGGCAGCCGATTTCGCATCGGCTTGACCATATGCTTTCGGGCGTGCGCGCCGAGATTGCGCTCAAGATTTTTGGCGACGACCTCGATACGCTTCGGAGCGTCGCTGACGATCTGCGCCGGCGGCTATCGAAAATTCCCGGCCTGACCGACCTGCAGGTGGAAAAGCAGGTGCTCATCCCACAACTGGAGATCAGGGTCGATTACGGGCGCGCCGCGCTTTACGGCGTGCAGCCCGCCGCCGTGGTCGAGCAGCTCAGCCGTCTGTCGCAGGGACGGGTGGTCAGCCGCGTGATCGACGGTTACCGGCGCTTCGATGTGGTGCTGCGCCTGCCCGACCGCCTGCGTACCACGCAGCGGCTGGGCGACCTCCTCATCGAGACGCCGTCCGGCTGGGTACCCGCGCGCCAGATCGCCGATATCCGGGAAACCGACGGTCCCAACCAAATCCTGCGAGAGAACGGCAGGCGTCGCTTGGTGGTGCTCGCCAACACCGACGGACGCACCAACATGGCGCAGATCGTGGATGCGATCCGCCAGGAACTGCGCGCGACCACACTCCCGGAGGGGTTCTTCACAAGCCTCGAAGGCACCTTCCAGGCCCAGGAGCAAGCCAGCCGGACGATCGGCATCCTCTCGCTCCTGTCGCTGTCACTGATCTTCGCCATCCTCTACAGCCGCTACCGCTCGACCGCCCTCGCGCTGATCATCATGGGCAGCGTGCCGCTGGCGCTGATCGGCTCGGTGGCCGCGCTGTGGATCGCGGGACAGCCCTTGTCGGTCGCCAGCATGATCGGGTTCATCACCCTCACCGGCATCGCCGCGCGCAACGGCATCCTGAAGACCAGCCACTACATCAATCTCGCCCTGCACGAAGGCATGCCGTTCGGTCGCGACCTGGTCATCCGCGGCACCCTGGAACGGCTAACGCCGGTGCTGATGACGGCGCTCTGCGCCGGCGTCGCGCTGGTTCCGCTGCTGATCGATGCCGCCACGCCCGGCAAGGAAATCCTGCACCCGGTTGCGGTGACGATCTTTGGCGGGTTGATCAGCGCGACGCTGCTCGATTCGTTCCTGACGCCGGTGCTGTTCCTCAAATTCGGGCGCAAGCCGCTTGAGCGCCTGCGTGCGGCAGCGGCAGAACCGATGGCCGCCTCGGGCGAGGCTGTCCAAACCTACTGAACGACAAGGAGAATGCGATGACACTCAAAACGTTGATCCTGATCGCCGCGCTGGCGATGGCGACCGTGGGGCATCAACCGGCCGTGAGTCACGAAGTGGCAAAAGGGCCGAACGGCGGACAGGTGGTCGACGCCGGCGATTATCACGTCGAACTGGTAGCCAAACAAAACATCGTCGAGGTGTTCGTGAGAGATGGCAGCGACAACCCGGTGCCGGCGACTGGCTTCAAGGGAACGGCGATCCTGATCGTCGACGGCAAGCAGCAGCGAATTACGCTGGAGGCAAGCGACGGCAATCGCCTCGCGGGCAAGGCCAGTACCGCCCTGCCGGCCCGACCAAGGGGCGTCGTCCAGCTCACCGCGCCCGGCGATAAGACAGTGCAAGGACGTTTCAACTGACGACGCTGACGACAGGCTGGCCGAAAAAGAGCGCAAAATAGCGCAAGCGCGGAATTGTCTCGAAGGTGCAACGTCTGAAGACCGGTAAGACGATCGGGGGCAATTCATTCACCAGTGGCCCCCTCTCCTATCTTCTCCGCAATCGGTTCTACATCGGCGAAGTCGTTTACAAGGGTGACATTCTGCCGGGTGAGCAGAAACCGATCATCGACCGTGATCTGTTCGACGCCGTTCAGGACAAGCTCGCAGAGCAGCAGAACAATTACACTGCTACCCGCACCGCCTCCGAAGCCCTCTTGGTCGGCCGGATCTTCGATGATCGTGGCAATCGGGTGAGCCCAAGCCACACCCGTAAGAAGGGTGTCAGATATAGGTATTACGTATCGCTGCCTCTTCTAAGAGGAGAGCCAGATCAAGTGGGATCGGTTCATCATGTTCCGGCAATCGAGATCGAAACAGCGGTGGCACATGCTGTCCGTCAGCACCTCGCGCTCCCGCTTGGAGTCGGGATTGCTAGGCTCTGCGACCAGCCAGCCGAGTGGTCCAGCCAATATCTGGAACTTGGGCTCGCAAGCTCCTGATACACGGCGACCGGCAGTTGCAGTCGGATAATGGCGCGGTCCACAGCAAACCCATCGTGCGGTCTCTAGTGCCCGCGAACCGAGTCTCTGTCTGCGGTGGTCGCAAAAGCTAGGAAACGGAATTCTGTCCCTCGGAGACAACGGGTCAAAAATCCGCCGCTGACGATCCGCGTTTTTATGGAGACAGAAATTAGCTCGAACAAGCCCGCAAAGCCCGCGAATTCGAACGCACTTACCGGAGACCGGAAAACCCAAAGTTGCGGGAAAATGGGTGGTGGGCCGGACGAGACAAAACTGGGCACAGTCAGGGTACTCAGATTTGTCGCGGAAACAACGTTTTTTGCCAGTGCTGTCTGACTGCCTGAAATTCTGATCTCATTTTTTCCGACTTCGACCCTGTCCACCAGTTCTCGAATATAGGCCTTTCGGAGCCCGCCTTCCTGGGAATGCAGGCGTTGCCTGAACGCCAGTCTGAATGCCCTGACATTCCTGTCCGATAACAGGGTTGCGGGAACATCTTGTCGCCGGTCGATGGACGCGACATTCGAT